>NZ_QFRV01000142.1:0-4938 GCF_004136805.1 Enterobacter cloacae complex sp. GF14B | reverse complement strand
CCGTCGAAGGTTTTGCGGTACTGCGGCTGGAACCAGGTCATCACCGCGAACGGCGTTTTTTGCTCCGGCTTCGCGGCGCGGGCGCTGCCGTCGGCGCGCAGCTGGTACACCTGGCTGCTGAAGGCAATCATTTCACCGTCCAGCTCGTTAAAGGTACCGAGACCAAAATCACCGTGTGCCAGCAGGTCGGCGATGGTCGTCTCCCCTTCGTAGACGCCGCTTAGCAGGGCGCTCATTAACGATGTCTGATAGATCACGCTGTCAGGATGCTGAGCCGAGAACCCACGCAGGGTCTCGCATAAACTCGCCTCACAGTCGCATGCAGATGAATGCATCATCATGCCCGTCCTCTTCAACTTTATTTATAAAGGTTAAATAAATGTTGACCCGATTCAGCAGAGAGTTCCAATATAGAATCCATGCTGGTTTGAGACGTTTTTGATATGGAACTTCGTTATCTGCGCTATTTTGTCGCGGTAGCACGCGAGCGACACTTCACCAGGGCGGCCAAAGCGCTGGGTATTTCACAGCCTCCTCTGAGTCAGCAGATCAAACGGCTCGAAGAGGAAGTGGGCACGCCGCTGTTCAGGCGCCTGACGCGGGGCGTGGAGCTGACCGAGGCGGGAGAAGCCTTCTATGAGGACGCCTGTAAGATCCTGGCGCTGAGCGACGCCGCGCTGGAGAAAGCCCGGGGCATCGCGCGCGGGCTGAACGGCAGCCTGTCGATTGGCATCACCAGTTCAGATGCTTTTCATCCCAAAATCTTCGCCCTGATTCGCCAGTTTCAGGTACAGAACATGGCGGTGCAGGTTCACCAGGTGGAAGCCAATATGTCGTCGCTGACGACGATGCTGGCGGAGGGTGAGCTGGATATCGCCTTTGTGCGCCTGCCGTGCGAGAGCAGTAAGGTGTTCGAGCTAAAAATCCTCGACCGGGAGCCGATGATGGTGGCGCTGCATCGCGATCATCCCCTGGCGGCGTGTGGCGATCTGGCGCTGGAGGAGCTGCGGGATACGCCGGTGGTGCTGTTTCCCCAGGAGGTCGCGCCGGGGCTGTATGACCGCGTTTACGGCAGCTGCGAGCGGGCCGGGATCGATATGCAACACACGCTGCAATCTTCACAACTTTCCTCTTCCCTGAGCATGGTCTCCGCGGGCGGCGGGTTCGCGCTGGTGCCGAAATCCATGGCCGCTATTTCTCCGCCGAATGTCACCTACCATGCGCTGCGCTCGCCAGAGCTTTATACCGATATCGCACTCTGCTGGCGGCGATTTGAGCGTTCGCGGACGGTGAAGCGGTTTCTGGCGATGATGAGCGAGGGGTAGCTACGGTGTGGCTGTGCCCGGCGGCGCTGCGCTTGCGCGGGCCTACGGTTCGTGTCGCGGGTTGGTTGGCTTGTTGGCGGTTTTGTAGGCCGGGTAAGGCGCAGCCGCCACCCGGCAATGCCCTTTGGAAGCCGCCTCGCAAACTTTTAAGCAACCTTATGTAATTCAGGGGCATCCCTTTTCATCCCTTCTCCGCGGTCGTAAAGTGCCTGCGTTGCGGCACATCCGTAACCGGGCGTAGGAACCCGTTAGCATAAAGCGATATTTTTTGTCGCGACAGCGCATATCCCGTTAGAATCACGGTGGCGCTGACGGAGCAGTCGAAAGGCTGGCCGTTTTTCTTTATGCACGGTATTCCTACCTCCGTCAGCGCTACCCCCTCTGAGCGTAGGAACTCATCGGGCGGTTAACATTTTTTGCATAAAGAGGATGCCTTATGGCTACTATCCCTGGATTTTCTTACGCGCTTACTGAAGAAAGCGCTCTTCATCACCTTCTCCACCTGCAACTGCCTGAGTCTGCGGATCTCTTTGAACTGGCTGACACCTGTGCGGCGTACGTAAGCGTACTGGTGGAAACGGACGATGCGGTGACATTTGCCACGCTATGCGAGCGAATGCTGGCTACGCTGAAGCGGCTGCGCAAGAGTTGTGACTCAGAACTTCCGCCGTATTTGGTTGAACGGCTCATTGCGGGGGAAAAGATCGCCTCCTGCGTGCCGGAATGCTGGCAAGAAACGGCGCTACAGGTGGATTATGCCGTGGCGTTAACGCTGGCGATAATGGGCGGGACGTTGCCTGCGAGCGTGGCGAAAGAACTTACCGGGCTGTTGCATGATATGGTCTGGCTGCTGGCGGAGTTTGTAAAAGAGCCTTATATAACGACGCACTGAGGCGGGTGATGGGAGGCCGGGGTTCTGCTGGGTAAAAAGCAGGACTTTGGCCTTACTAAAAGAATAGCTTTGTTTGTTGAATGTCCGTTAAGAGCGAGAAACGGAAGTTGGTTTGCCGGAAGATCTCTAAAAGTGAATGGTTCGGTTAAGCGGGCTGTTTACAGCTGATCTGTATAGAATCCTTTTCAATTCGCATTGATTTCGCTGAAAAAATTTTTATATTTCCCCTCACTACTTTTATCCAAGATAATGAGGTTCTCAATAGATCGCGTGATAGATGTATAGATAACCTCAGGAGTATCCTTGTCATCCATAATATAAAATACGGTTTTAGACTCCAGACCTTTATAACTATGTATCGTGGATAGTTTGATCAATCCGCTATTCGGATAAAAATGGTTTTTCTTTGTCCTCCTTACCCGCTCAATATCAGATTTAATACCAGTATGTCGCTTAATAAAATCACGCAACTCCTCTTTTGTAAGCAATTTTAATCGATTGATATCGTAATGCTTCTTTCCTTTTGGTAGGAGTTCAATTAGTTCTTCATATGTTTCAAACATACAAGTGGTATTTTCAAATTCATTGAATCTTTCATTTAATCGACGAACAAGAAAAATATTAGACGACAGAATAACAATATCATTTGGATTGAAACTATAATTTCTGATGTAGCTTTGAATTTTTTCAAAGCATTTATTTTCCCAATCGGATGGAAAGAAGTGATATTTGATAATATCAAAATTCATTCCTGACTGGATATTTTGTTCTTCAAATAAATCTATATCTGCATGTTTTTCGACCAGATACTTCAATTGATAATCTTTAAAAATTCGATTCAAAGGCGAGTCACTACTTGTACGATAGGAACGACTTAATTTCTTCCACTCACCAAATCCCTGCGCGATGACGGCCGCTCTTTTGCTATCTCTCTCATAAATATTTTGTGATTCGTCACCAAACAGGACCATTTCACCCTCGTGATGGAGGAAGTTGTCACGAATAATTTTTACCCATTCATTTTCAAAGTCTTGAACTTCATCAATCAAAATTGTCCGATACTTACTAACAGAAAAATCGCTGAATAAATCACGGTTAAATAATTCATTAAATCCATATTTTTCAATTAATTCACTGACATCCTGTTCTGTCTCAATCAATTGAGACATGAAAAACTGATGATAATTTGTCACTGCGAAATGTTGATCGTCTCGATAACCAAGAACATCGCTGATTCGGTCTTTAATGAGGTTTTTTAGTGTAATATTGAAAGTCAGAATCAATACAATATCATCATGCCGATGAAAAGCATTTACCGCTCGATTTGCAATGATAGTAGTTTTGCCACAGCCTGCTACACCCTTAATCTTTTGTTTTCCAGACACGCTTATTGCCAACTTACTCTGACGCTTATCTAAGAAAATTTTTTTTCCCTGTTTTAATGTATGGTCGCTTGGCATCAAGCGTCTTTTAAAATCGTCATACACACGATCGTCGAACAGGGCATGTGGCTTAAAGCTTTTAATTTTATTAACGAGTTCTTTTATTCGATCCGCGCCGTAAGCCATGGACTTATCTCTAGTTAACTTTCTTTTTAGCCGCGAGATTTTGTCTGCCTGTTGATTGTATTGCTCTAAGGAAATTTCTTTATTCCTGTATTGTGCATCAATATACCTAGATCGCGCCATCAATTCACTCTGTGCGTGGGAATATAACGAATCTATATTGGCTTTATTACCTTTATGTAAGTAAACAAACGGCTGAGCAATGTTAAAAAAATTGCGATTTTTAAGATAAGACAGACCTAATACTGGTAAATGTAGATTATATAAATTTGACTTATACCTGAAAGCTTGTGATTGAGGTGATGAAATCTTCGACACCCCTTTCTCAGAACTAACTTGCCATTTATTAAAAGCATCCACACTATAATTAACTAGGTTATAGTCCTTCACTTCAATAATGAAAATTGCCGTGTTTTTTTTAAGAATGATAAAATCAGGGCGATCCCCATCAATAAATGGATTAAAGAAAATTTCGTAGCTATCATCCAAGTTATCCGTAAGGTGATTTAACAAGTGAAGCTCACCGGGAGTGGGTGCAACCTTTAAACGGAGTATGTTTTCCAATGTTGGATGAAGGATAGACACGCTAACACTCTCTTTATAATGAATAACTATCTATAATTTACTACATGATCTAAAAGAAACAAGGATGAAATAACAGATTGACTGACCAATTCCCTTTAAATTTACACAGATATCAATGTTGGCTACTTCCGCTCCTGGCACAGAGCGGACACTCATATTCATCTCCCTTCCTCTCTATCGGCCCGCCTCCACTCTCAGGTATGAATGCGTTTATCACCTTGTTTAGAAAAGCGATGGGCAGCACGACCGCCCATTACTTTGCCGAAAGGAAAAACAGCGGCCGTTAACCCGGCCCCTCGCTCCCCGCCGCCAGCAGCGGCACCACTACGTCGCTGATGGGCACCGCAATACCGTGTTTGCGGCCGTAGCGCTGGATGACGCCGTTACGGATATCCCACTCCATCGGGCGATCCGCCTGACGGTCAGCGAGAATCGACGTGCCGAGGTCCTCAGGCGCGCGCTGAAAGTTCGCCAGGATCTCCTCCGCCACCGCATCGTCCAGCTTCGCCCCTTCGGCGCGGGAGACGGTAAGCCCCTCGCGCAGGTAGGCCAGCGCCAGCTCGCTGATATC
>NZ_QFRV01000141.1:0-5332 GCF_004136805.1 Enterobacter cloacae complex sp. GF14B | reverse complement strand
ATGCGATTATTGCCGGAGGCGGAATGGTCGGCGGTCTGGGTGAGCGCTATACCCGCGTGGCGGCGGCACACGCGGTGCACAACGGCTTAACCGTGCTGCCGCAGACGGAAAAATACCTGCACGGCACCAAGGTGGCCTACGGCATTCTGGTCCAGAGCGCCCTGCTCGGCCAGGACGACGTGCTGGCGCAGCTGGTGGCGGCATACCAACGCTTTAACCTGCCGATCACGCTTCGCGAGCTGGACGTTGATGTAAACAACCGCGACGAGCTGGATAAGGTCATTGCCCACACCCTGCGCCCGGTGGAGTCGATTCACTATCTGCCGGTGACGTTAACGCCTGAGGTGCTGCGCGCCGCGTTTGCGAAGGTGGAATCCTTCAGTCGTTAATTGCGCCGACGGGCTATACCTAATGATGATTCTCTCCACTCTTGCAACGAGGTCATCATGCAGATCGATTTAACAGGTAAAAAGGCGCTGGTTACCGGTGCCAGCCGCGGGCTTGGCCGGGCGATTGCGCTGTCGCTGGCGCGCGCCGGTGCCGATGTGGTTATCACCTACGAAAAATCCGTCGATAAAGCCCAGCAGGTCGTCGATGAGATCAACGCGCTGGGGCGACACGGCGAGGCGATTCAGGCCGACAGCGCCAGCGCGCAGGCGATTCAGGATGCGGTCACGCAGGCGGCGCGCGCTCTCGGCGGGCTGGATATTCTGGTCAATAACGCCGGGATTGCGCGCGGCGGCCCGCTGGAGTCCATGACCCTGGCGGACATCGACGCTCTGATCAACGTCAACATCCGCGGCGTGGTGATCGCCATTCAGGAAGCGCTGGTGCATATGTCGGACGGCGGACGCATCATCAACATTGGCAGCTGTCTGGCGAACCGCGTGGCGCAGCCGGGGATCGCCGTCTACTCGATGACCAAGTCTGCCCTTAACTCTCTCACCCGAGGTCTGGCCCGTGATTTAGGCCCGCGCGGCATTACCGTCAACCTGGTCCACCCCGGGCCGACCAACAGCGATATGAACCCGGAAGACGGCGAGCAGGCTGACTCTCAGCGTCAGCTTATTGCCCTGGGCCATTACGGCCAGCCGGAGGATATCGCAGCGGCAGTCACCTTCCTCGCCAGCCCGGCTGCGGGGCAAATTTCCGGCACCGGTCTGGATGTCGACGGCGGTCTGAACGCCTGATCGCAAATTTACTGTATGCCTCTGTCGCCCGGCAGAGGCCTGTTCGAGCCGCCTCGACGATTCGCGTTTTGCCGCTTTCTCGCGGTTATTCTCCGCTCTACAGTACCTCATTAGAAATTCGGAATTTATCTAATAGTCTTATTATTTCCTTATATTTTGTGTGGGCGTACAGTGGAGGTACGGATGAAGATTGTGTGGTCTAAAACAGCAGAGAAGCAGTTTTCTAAAATCGATCCTCGATATCAGAACCGCATTAAATTCAGGCTGGAGAAGATGGACGATAAAACATCACCTGTCGCGGATATCAAGAAATTATCTTCTCCCGAAAACCACTACAGGTTGCGATTAGGTGATTACAGGGTCATTTACACCTTCGGAGACCCGCCGGGTGATATCTGCTACGTAGTGGCAGTAAAACGCCGGACAACCACTACCTACCTTCATGAGGAGCATACGGAATATGACTATTCAGTTCATCAAGGATGAAGAAGGAAAAAAACAGTATGTTGTCATACCCTACGGTGAATATTTTCGCATGCGTTTAGCCATGCTTGAGTACGATGACGATGATGAAAACGACTGGGAAGACATCCCTTACGAATCAGACATCTACGATAACGTAGGTTTACCGGGTGAAGTGTGCGACATCATGCATAACGAGAACGTCAGCCTACAGGCCGCCTGGCGCATTTTACGCGGCATGTCCCAGCAGGAGGTGGCGGAGAAGCTTGGCATCAGCCAGTCCGCCGTGTCACAGCTGGAAGCGCTGGACTCCCGACCGCAAAAGCGCACCCGCGAAAAGCTGGCGGCACTTTACGGCTGTAAACAGGAGCAGATCAGCCTCTATTTACCAAAAGAGGGTTAACAGCACTTCGCCCCGCCCTTGCCGCCGTAGCGGGCGTCCTGACGGTCGCGGAAAAATTCTTCGTAGGTCATGGGCGTCTGGTCCGGGTGGTTGACGCGCATATGCTCGACGTAGTTGTCGTAATCCGGCACGCCAATCATCATTTTAGCGGCCTGGCCCAGGTATTTACCTGCTTTGGAAAGGGTGTCGAACATAATCAGTTTCTCGTTTGTATTCCCCTCACCCTGACCCTCTCCCCAAAGGGGAGAGGGAACTTTAACACCCTCTCCCCTTTGGGGAGAGGGGTGGGGTGAGGGGGTTTGGTAATGTTAATGCGCCCCTTTCGCCTGGGTGACAATCTCGTCCAGGTTCTCAGGCATTGGCTCATACGGCGTCTCTTTCGCCGTCGGTTTGTCGACTTTCAACGCCGCCAGCGCGGTTTTCAGAGAATACAACGCCAGCACCACAACCACCACCATAAAGAAGATGGTCAGCCCGGCGTCCAGACGGTTGTTAAACACCAGCTGCGACAGCTGAGATTCGGTGTACTGTGCCGGGATCTTACCGCTGTCGATCATCGCCTGGAACTTGTTGGCGATCGCCAGGAAGCCCACCTTGTTGTCCGGGCTGAAGGCTTTCTGCCAGCCCGCGGTCAGGGTACAGATCAGCAGCCACGCCGTTGGCACCAGCGCCACCCATGCGTAACGCTGGCGCTTCATCTTGAACAGCACTACCGCGCAGAGCATCAGGGCCATGCCCGCCAGCATCTGGTTGGCGATACCGAACAGCGGCCACAGGGTGTTAATCCCGCCCAGCGGGTCGACCACGCCCTGATGCAGGAAGTAGCCCCACGCCAGCACGCACAGCGCTGTCGCCAGCAGGTTAGCCGGGAGTGAATCGGTACGCTTCAGATTCGGGGAGATCACCCCCAGCAGATCCTGCAACATAAAGCGCGCCGCGCGCGTACCGGCATCCACCGCCGTCAGAATAAACAGCGCCTCGAACAGAATGGCGAAGTGATACCAGAACGAGACATCCATCAGCCCGCCCAGCGCGCCGTGCAGGATGTAGGCCATGCCCACCGCCAGCGTTGGTGCCCCGCCTGCGCGGGAGATAATCGACTGCTCGCCGACCTCATTAGCGATATGCGTCAGCGTTTCAGGCGTAATCGCAAAACCCCAGCCGCTCACCACCTGCGCGGCGGAAGCGACCACGTCAACGGTGCCCGCCGGAGCCAGGACCGCCATCGGGCTGTTCATCGCGAAATACACGCCCGGGTCAATAATGCAGGCGGAGACCAGCGCCATAATCGCCACGAAGGACTCCATCAGCATGCCGCCGTAGCCAATCAGGCAGGCCTGATTCTCATTCGCCAGCATCTTCGGCGTGGTCCCGGAGGCAATCAGCGCGTGGAAGCCCGACACCGCCCCACAGGCGATGGTGATAAACAGGAACGGGAACAGATTGCCGGTCCAGACCGGGCCGGTGCCGTCAATAAATTTGGTCAGCGCAGGCATGGTCAGAGTCGGGCGCATAATCAGAATGCCGATCGCCAGCCCGACGATGGTGCCGATTTTCAGGAAGGTAGAGAGGTAGTCACGCGGGGCCAGCAGCAGCCATACCGGCAGCACCGCCGCCACGAAGCCGTAGCCTACCAGCATCCAGGTCAGCTGCACGCCGGTGAAGTCGAAGAACGGTGCCCAGGTCGGGCTTTCCGCCACCCAGCCGCCGGAGATAATGGCAAACACCAGGAACACCAGGCCAATGACTGACACTTCACCAATGCGCCCCGGACGCAGGTAGCGAATGTAGATCCCCATGAACAGCGCCAGCGGTATGGTGAAGGCGACGGTATAGGTTCCCCACGGGCTGTGGGTCAAGGCTTTCACCACAATCATCGCCAGCACCGCGAGGATGATCACCATGATCATAAAGGTCGCCACCAGCGCAATCACCCCGGCGGTTGCCCCCATCTCTTCTTTCACCAGCTCACCCAGCGAACGACCGTCGCGACGGGTGGAGACGAACAGCACCATGAAGTCCTGCACCGCGCCCGCCAGCACCACCCCCGCGAGGATCCAGATCATCCCCGGCAGGTAGCCCATCTGCGCGGCCAGTACCGGCCCCACCAGCGGGCCTGCCCCGGCAATCGCCGCGAAATGGTGACCGAACAGCACTTTTTTATCGGTCGGCACGTAGTCCAGACCGTCGTTATGACGCACGGCCGGCGTCATGCGCGTGCCGTCTACGCCCAGCACCGTCTTTGCGATATAGCGGCCATAAAAACGGTATGCGATCAGATAAATGCAGACGGAGGCGACGACGATCCACAGCGCGTTGATCTGCTCCCCCCGGTTGAGGGCGATATAGCCCAGGGCAAAGGCTCCCACCACGGAGAGCACCGCCCACGTAAGGTATTTCCCTGAGTTGTTCATAGTTGTTGTCCGTTGTTGTGAAACAGTGAGATGTTACATTTTGTTTCTAGAACAACGGATAAAATTTAACAACTTTGAAACGCAATAATGCGTGGTCAAACCAGAGATTTACACCACAGTGTTAAGCCGATCACTTTCAGCTGAATGACTTACCCCAACACCATCGTACTCAACCGACAGGTACAGCACCGCCGTCCCTGCTCGTCGAACACCACGATCTCCCAGCTCTGGCTGGAACGGCCCAGATGCAGCGGCTGACACACGCCGCGTACCTTACCGTGTGAGACTGCGCGGTGGTGCGTAGCATTCAGTTCCGTACCCACCACGTTCTGCCCGTCACGGGTCATCAGAAAACCGGCCATCGAGCCCAGCGTTTCCGCCAGCGCCGCCGAGGCGCCGCCGTGCAGCAGGCCAAACGGCTGATGGGTACGCGCATCCACCGGCATCTCCGCTTCCAGCGTATCGTCCCCGAGGCGGGTATAGACGATGCCAAGGTGCCCCACCATCGTATTCAGGCTGGTGGCGTTCAGCTCCTCGAGCGTTAAATGACGTTTCCAGATCATTACGCCCCCAGCGTGGAGCCGCCGTCCACCACGATATCCTGCAAGGTGATATGGCTAGCGGCATCGGATGCCAGGAACAGCACGGTCGCAGCAATCTCCTGCGGACGGGCAATTTTACCGAGCGGAATGCCGAGCTTGAATTGCTCGCCAAAGCCGCGAATGCGCCGCTGTTCCGCATCGTCGCTGGTCCACAGGGTGCGCTGCATGTCGGTATCCGTTGAACCCGGCGACACCAGGTTACAGCGTACGCCGCTGCCCGCCAGTTCCAGCCCGACGGTCAGCGCCAGGCTTTTCAGCGCC
>NZ_QFRV01000140.1:0-5407 GCF_004136805.1 Enterobacter cloacae complex sp. GF14B | reverse complement strand
CCTTTTTGCTATGCATAAACCTTTGCAACAAGTCGATCCTTATAGCGATCAATCTCACCATCCGGCTTGCTTTTTAACTTGTAAACCCACTTTGTACCAATGGCCTTTTTGCCAGGAGGCAAATCACATAAAGTCCATGTGTCATTTTCTATAAGTGCATCATATTCTGATTGCATGGCAGCCATCCAATTTTTTGAATTTTGTGCTTCATCAAAAGACAGAGGTTCCTCAACATCATGTAAGCTAGACACAGCCAAAGCATAACAATCTGATGCATAAGATGCATGGCGAGAGCCTGAACGAGTACGACTAGACAAAGGTGCATCCAATTTACTGTCACGCAAAGTATGCACCAGCCATTTTGGCATACCTCTAGCCTGCTCATTTTCAGCCCTTTCCTCATCAAGTACATCATGTACATCTGCATCAGTAATAGGCTGATCTATAACATTTTCAGAAACCCCCATAGGCTGTACATTTGCCTCATTGGAACTTACATTCGTATTTCCACCACTGAAAAGAGGCAACAAAGTGTCATAAATGTCCTGTGAGCTTACATTACTGTCTCTAGTACATGACAGCAAGGGCTGAACAGAATCTTCCACAAACACTACATCCCGTGAAACCAAAATACGTTTTGTTTGCGGATGATACAACCTGTAACCTTTGCTTTCAGCACTATAACCAACAAAAATACATTTGACAGCCTTATCATCCAATTTTTTGCGCTGTGTTTGTGGCACCAAAGCATATGCCAAACAGCCAAAAACACGCATGTGCTCAATAGAAGGCTTTCTATCATGCCATGCTTCATATGGAGTAATAGACTGCAAAGCTTTCGTAGGACACCTGTTAAGTACATAAGTGGCACACATGATGGCCTCAAGCCAAAAAGAATGCGGCAAAGCTTGACTTTTGACCATACATCGTGCCATTTCCGTAAGTGACCTGTTTTTCCTCTCAGCAACACCATTTTGCTGAGGTGTATAAGGCACTGTACATTGGTGTTTTATCCCACGACTAGCCAGAAATGCATTAAATTCATGAGACATATACTCCCCCCCTCGATCGGAACGGAGGGTGCCCATAGTACATTTCGAGACATTTTCAGCCATAGCCAAAAATTGTTTGAAGCACATAAAAACTTCGGACTTCGCTTTAAGCGGAAATACCCATGCATGCCTGGAGTAATCATCAATGAAAGTCACGAAGTAAAGGTAATTGCCCAAGGACGGAGTTTGCATGGGCCCACAAACATCACTATGCACAAGCTGCAACCTGCATGTGGCCCGAACTGAACCATCCTTTGGAAACTTAGAACGCTGCATCTTACCCAAAATACAGCCTTCACAAACATGTTTGACAGGTGCTTCAAGAGGCGGCAAAGAAGCAACCATATCAAATTTTTGCAAACGCAGCAAACTGGAAAAATTCAGATGACCAAAACGTGCATGCCAAAGTTTTGCATCTGAAATAGCCCTTGAATCTGCAACAGAATTTGCAAAATTTTGTCCACACTTGTCATACAAAGTGAGCTTATACAGCCCACGGCACAAAAGGCCAGATGCAACAATTTCATCACCAAAACTGAGATCATGAACTGTACATCTGTCATCCACAAATTTGACTACAAGTCCAAGTCTAGCAAGTGCGGATACAGACAAGAGATTCTTCTTGATCCCAGGTACATAAAGTGCATCAACAAGTGTGAAGGAACTGCCATTAGCAGCAGTGAGCACAATCTTTCCAACTCCCTGAACTGGATAAGAGGCATTGTTGGCACAAGTGACTGAATTCCCATGAGGGACAGACTCGAGAGAGGTAAACAATTCACGATGTGAGGTAATGTGCTTTGTAGCACCACTATCGAAATACCACACATGTGAATCTGCAGCAACTGACAAGCATGCATCATGGACATCAGGATTGTAAGTGCACTCTGCGCTAAAAGCCCATTCTGCATCAACATCAGCAACACAGTCTCCTTTCACAGAAGACTCAACAATGGCTGCATTTGTAGTGGAACCAGCATTTGCAGTGGAACCACCCTCTTTCTTCTTAGCCTCTTTGGCCTTCAACTTAGGACACGACTTGATCAAGTGATCATTAGCTTTACAATAATGGCAACGCATCTTCTTTTTGCCCTTATCACCAGAATTTCCAGACAAATTGCTGCCAGCAGAAGCATTAGGAACAGAATTTTTGCCACTCGCAGCAGAACCATAAGAAGTGGCTGCATTGCTGTTACCACCCTTTCTTTGAGAAGCAATAAAAGCCTGTTCAACTGCACGCTGCCTAGTCCTGTTTTTTCTGGAAAGTGACTCTTGCAACAGCAATGTGCATAATGCATCAAACTTGACAACTTCAGGATTTCCTTGGGTCATAAGTCTCCAAGTACTAGCAAAAGTCTGGTAGGAATCTGGTAAGGCATCAAGAACAGTCTGCACAAGGGAACTGTCTGAAATGACTTCACCTGCAGAAATAAGTTGCTCATTGATATCCTTGACACTAGCAAGGAAAGTGTCCATATCATCTTCCTCATGCATAATCTTCGACTCCAGCTCTTTACGCAGCAAAGCAATTTTAGCCTCATTGCGACTTGCATAAAGACCTGCTAGAATATCCCAAGCCTGTTTTGCAGATTTTGCTGAACGGATGTGAGGAACAATGGTGCGCTTCACAGACAACGCAATCAATGCATGAGCCTGCGCATCCTTAACATCCCAACGAGCTTGTTCTGTCGTAGGCAAAACAACTCTAACAGCTGCAATCCTTGCAGCAAGACCTGCAACATCCTCAACATCGCCTACATCCTCAGAACCAGGACGTACATCAATGCCCTGCACAATATTCCAGACACCCTTTGACACAAGAACATGTTGCATCATATAAGCCCACATAGGGTAGTTGTCCCCATCCAACCTGTCCTCAGCAACAAACATCTTGAACACATCTGTGTTGTTGTTGTTAGCCATGGTAAATGTTGCACCTGATGTGAAAACTGCCCGAAAATAGGAGAAACGGAGTGGGAACAACCTGTGCTATATAGCACAAACCGTAGAAGACTGTAAGGCACCTGTTATGCAGAAAACGGCACTGACAGAAATTCTGCACAAAATGACGAAATAGCCTGTGCAGTACTGCCTGTAGTGGAAACGGAGGCCGAAATGAGCCCAAATCAAAATTCTGAGCAGACCAAGCTCTTCGAGCTCACCCAAAATATTTGTCGACCTGCGAACGCTCGCCAAAGCTCACTGAAATCGGAGAAAGTGAGCAGGCGTGTGCTGGAGCAGCTGGCGACTAAGCCCGGGAGGACGCAACCTGCTCTGATACCAATTGTTGGAATTAGGGTTGCAGAGAAACACACACAGCTTGGAGAAGACGAAGGAAGCTCAAGGCACACAATAGAGAGTATGTTACTTAGTGTGCAATGGAAAGATAGATAGCCCTAGAGTGATGGGCGTATATACAATGCAAAGGGCAAAAAACCTCCTAAAGAGGGAAAAAATGCCCCGACGGTCCTAGTGTGTTCACACACATCACTACCACATGTATATGGTAACAAATCCCCCCTGGAGTGATGCGGTGAACGAGAGCTGGCACATGAGTAAAGGGAAGTGCCATGCCCTGAGGACATGATCAGTCCACAAAGGGGAGTAAGCCCAAAGCTTTGCGGAAAGCTTCAAGCTTCTCACGAGACAATGCCTTTGTGAAAAGATCTGCAAGGTTGTCCTGTGTTGGCACATAAGCCAAGCTGATCTCTCCTGCTGAGAGCCTCTCCCTGACATAGTGGTAATGCACCTCAATGTGCTTTGTGCGAGCATGAAAAACTGGGTTCCTCGCAACTGCCAATGCGCTCTGACTGTCAGTGTAGATAGTGTTGGCAGTGTCCTGTCCAACACCCAAATCAGCCATAAGGCGTCTGAGCCATACACACTCAACCGTAGCTGTGAAGACTGCCCTGTACTCAGCCTCACAACTCGAAGTGGCCACAGTAGGTTGCTTCTTGCTCAACCATGATATACATGAACTGCCAAGCATGAAACAAAAACCACTTGTGGACACTCGCGTGTCAAAACAACCAGCCCAATCTGAGTCCGAAAAAGCATGTAAGTCTGGCGGCAATGATCCCCCCTTGGGATAAAACAAGCCAAGATGTAAAGTGCCACTAAGGTAGCGGAAAATCCTCTTGACAGCCTGCCAATGCTTAGACCCTGGGCTATGCATAAATCTGTTGACCTGTGAGACTGCAAACTGAATATCCGGCCTCGTGTTGCATACATAAATGAGGCAGCCAACAGCAGTTTGGTAAAGAGTGACATCAGCAGGATCACCAGCATCATGTAGACTCAACTTCAAACCTGTTTCCATGGGAGTGGCAATAGGTTTGCAATCCTCAAGTCCAAACTTACATAGCAATGTCTCTATGTAACTTTTTTGACACAAGGCAATACCACCATCACACTGCTTAAATTGTATACCCAAGTAATGATGCAACAACCCCAAATTTTCATCTTGAAAGTAGCATTCAAATCAGCCTTAAATTCAGCAATATGTCTCTCATTTGGTCCAATGATCAACAAATCATCTACATAAAGAACCACAATGAGAAGTACATCACCCTCACGCTTTACATACAATGTGCTTTCTGTTGGATTGTTACGAAAGCCTCGTTTGACCAAATGAGTGTCAGCTTTCTCATACCAAGCACGAGGAGATTGCTTCAACCCATACAAAGCCTTCTTACATTTGCACACTTTGTCCTCTTGTCCTTTTATGACAAAACCGCGAGGCTGCGTTACATAAACTTCCTCAAATATGTCACCATTCAAGAAAGCAGTAACAATGTCTGATTGATGTACATCCCAACCAAAATGAGCTGCCAATGCACATAGAAAACGCACAGTAGTCATACGACAAGTGGGAGCAAAAGTCTCTTCATAATCTATGCCTTTTTGTTGTGCATAACCCTTTGCAACAAGTCGAGCCTTATGGCGATCGATCTCACCATCCGGCTTGCGTTTCAACTTGTAAACCCACTTCGTACCAATGGCCTTTTTGCCAGGAGGCAAATCACATAAAGTCCATGTGTCATTTTCTATAAGTGCATCATATTCTGATTGCATGGCAACCATCCAATTTTCTGAATTCTGTGCTTCATCAAAAGACAGAGGCTCCTCAACATCATGTAAGCTAGACACAGCCAAAGCATAACAATCTGATGGCTCAATAATGGTAAAGTCGTAGGCAAGTCTAAAAAGACCCCATTATTCAGATCAAAGCTCCCAAGCCGTGCACCAAATCCCACATAGTGGGCTCAATAGAATCGATAATAGATCCCAATCCCACTTACCCTAATATAATTAACAAAATAAACCATTAATAGGCTACTTAAGTACCTCTCTTG
>NZ_QFRV01000139.1:0-5481 GCF_004136805.1 Enterobacter cloacae complex sp. GF14B | reverse complement strand
AGACATGGAAGCTAGTTAAATTACCACAGGGCAAAAAGGCTCTACCTTGTAAATGGGTTTACAGGTATAAGATCACCGCTCATGATAGTCAGCCAAAGTACAAAGCAAGGCTTGTTGCCAAGGGCTTTAAGCAAGAACAAGGCATTGACTTTGATGAAGTCTTCTCTCCGGTGGTCAAGATGACTACATTGAGATGCTTTCTTGCATTGGTTGCCATATTAGATTTGGTGTTGCACCAAATGGATGTCAAGACAGCGTTCTTGCATGGTGATTTAGATGTGGAAATTTACATGCAGCAGCCAGAAGGGTTTGTTGAGAAAGGCAAGGAAGATTGGGTATGCCAGTTGTTAAAGAGTCTTTATGGCTTAAAACAATCACCGAGGGCATGGTACCATAAATTCCACAAGTTTATGCTTTCTCAAGGCTACAAACGTAGTGAGTTCGATCACTGTCTATATACAAAGAAGGCTAAGGATGGTAGTTGGCTGATCCTTATTTTGTATGTGGATGACATGTTGATTGCTGGCAAGCACTTGGAAGAAATTTCAGCTTTGAAGTCAAAGATGGCAAAATCGTTTGACATGAAAGACATGGGTGAGGCAAGTCATATACTTGGTATGCGCATTGAGAGAGACAGATCAAAGAAGTTGATTTGGTTATCTCAAACAGAGTATATTGACAAGGTTTTGCAACGTTTCAATATGGAGAAGGGAAAGGCATTGAGTGTTCCATTGCCACCATATGTGAAACTTAGCAAACAAGATTGTCCTGTGTCTGAGGAAGAACAGGCTGAAATGGATAAGATTCCATATGCGTCTGCAGTGGGTAGTTTGATGTATGCAATGATTGCTACTCGCCCAGACATTGCATTTGCAGTGGGAGTAGTAAGTCGATACATGTCAAACCCAGGCAAGAAACATTGGGAGGCAGTGAAAGGAATATTGAGATACCTGAAAGCTACAAAGAGTATGCGTATATGCTATGGGAGTCAGGAGCTAAGTGTAAAGGGTTTTACAGACTCAGATTATGCAGGTGACTTAGACAACCGAAGGTCTACGTCAGGGTATGTCTTTACATTGGCTGGTGGAGCAGTATCATGGCGTTCTAGATTACAAGATTGTGTTACTCAGTCTACTACAGAGGCTGAATATGTTGCAGCATCAGAGGCATGCAAAGAATCAATTTGGCTTAATCGACTAGTAACAGATTTGGGAATCAAAGAAGAGATGCCTGTGTTATATTGTGATAGTCAAAGTGCTATACAATTGGCTCGCAATCCAGTTTATCACTCAAAGACAAAGCATGTGGATGTGAAGTATCATTTCATCAGGGAAATGCTCGAGGATAAGCAACTTCAGCTTGTCAAAGTTCACACCACAGAAAATCCTGCTGATCTACTTACAAAAGGACTTCCCTCAGAGAGCTTTGCGCATTTTCGCAAGCAGTTAGGTGTAGGGTAGTACATCACTTCTCTACATCTCTTGTATATTAGCTTGTATAGTAGCTTCTCTCACACTTAAAGTACCACATTGGACTTTAAGTGGGAGGTTGTTGGGGTATAAAGCCCAATGTGGTCGCCCAGGTAAGTGGGCGGGCCGCCAGGTATGTACACATATTCTTTTGTAAAAACCTAATAAGAACTCACTATGCTCTACACATTACAGTAGAGCGAGTTCACCATATCGTCGTGCTCTTCTTCTCGCACTCTCTCTCGCGTCGCACTTCCGCTCGTACTCCTTCAACTGGTATCAGAGCTCAGATCGAGGCTCGGGGCAGCACTGCAGGAGGCTAGAGTCACCAGCTCAGATTGGAGTGAAATTCGACAGGCAAAGACACAACCCCAAATCCTGTGGGACCACCCATAGGGCCTGCCTGGTGTGCTCAGAATTTCATTCTGAGGTCATCTCGGTCACCGTTCGGCTTCGACAAAGGTCTGCGCAGGCCATTTTCGACTACGTGGTCTCGACGGGTGCAGATCCGACTCTGCAAATTTGGGGTTTTCGGCCTACGACTGCAGGTGCTGAGGATATCGACACTCCCAGAGTGTTGATTTGTGGCTGTCTACACATCGAAGGACGGCTCACAGTTCTTGGAGGCGTGTCACATACGACACGGGCGCATCTACACACAGACTGTAGGCGACATCCACTAGTTCATCAGGTAGCTTGTGTTTGCTGCTTGATATTCCAGATTTCATCCTGACATTGCAGGTACTTCCACATGGGATGTATTGTCAGAGATGATGTATGTTTGTTGAGGGTTTGCTGGCTGTGAGTCACGCAGCAAACAACCGCCGCAGCGGTTACAGCATATAGTGGGAAATTTGTGGATGTATGACTTTGTGGGAAGTCTATGTACTGTCAAATTTACTGCAGCCTTTGTTGAGGGTCGAGTGAGGTTTTATTGAGCTGGGGGATTCTCGAATGTTGAGATCCTTTCGGTGATACAGGTCTTGGAGCGATCCCTCGAGCACCCTTAGATAGGCAGCTAGGATGTATTGACTGTGAGTTAGACAGTTGGGATTGCATCTTTGCTTTACTGCCGTTGAGGCATTGTCACAGTCTATGCTTACAGGACAGTGAGAGACAGTACAGGTGCAGGACAGGTTTACCCGCAGCTTACAGTGTTAGAGAGACAGTGTTTTTTGAGCTGTTTTTTGGTCTGTTTTTTGAGTACACCAGAGCCATTTTACAAAGGAGACTCTGCCGAAATTTATGCAGAATCTGAAGCTTTCTTGGTTCATTTGACAGGTTGATATTGGTTCAGAGGTCAGTTTACAGGGGAAACTCTGCCGAATTTTTCCCAGGAAAGTAAACTACTGTGAAGCGTAGTTATGGCTGGATCACAGGACACTGCTCTTTACAATATCAAGAAGCTGGATGGAACCAATTTCCCATTGTGGAAGAAGCAGATTTGGCACGTGTTGGTACAAAAGAAGCAGATAAAACCTATAAAGCTCAAGGGGATAAAACCAGAAGATATGGACGAAGATGAATGGAGTGAAATGGATGAATTGGCACTTTCTACCATTATGCTGACTTTGGCAGAAAGCGTTTACTTCAATGTAGCAGACGAGATGTCGGCTTATCAAGCATGGTTAAAGCTGAGTGATCTTTATGAGAAGCAGAGTGCAGCTTCACAGGTATATTGGCTTAAGAAGCTTGTTGACTTGAAGATGAAAGAAGGGACACCTATGTCCAATCATCTGAATGAATTCAACACAATCTATAGTCAGTTGTCAGCTCAAGGTGTCAAGTTTGATGAACCTGTTAGAGCTATGTTCCTGTTGATCACATTGCCGGAAAGTTGGGACACTTTTCGCACAGCTTTGAGTAATTCTGCACCTCAAGATGGTTTGAACATAGCAGGTGTAGAAGGAAGTCTGCTTACTGAAGAAACCAATAGAAAGACAATGGACAAAGGCAAAGGAACAGCCTTAGTTGTCAGAGGAAGGACCAAAGAAAAGTACAAAGGTGGAAAGAGGAATCAGTCTCGTAGCACGTCCCGCAGTGCTAAAGGCAAGAGTGACATAGAATGCTACCATTGTGGCAAGAAGGGTCACATGAAAAGAGACTGCAGAGAATGGAAAGCAGAAAAAGGCAAAGAGAAAGCTGAAGACCATGGTGAGAAGAACAAGTCCTCAGTGAAGATTCAAGAAATAAATGTGACAAACACTGTTGCAGAGGATGACAGTCTAGTGTCAGGAGACATCTACTTCTTGAAGAATACAATGGACTCAGCTCTTCTTACAGCATCTGATGGAAATGCACTGAGTGACTGGATTATAGATTCAGGGGCATCACTTCATGTGTCTCCAAACAAGGAGTGGTTTACTTCTTATGTGACCACTAAAGATCATGTTCGGCTAGGCAATGGGCAGACATGTGAGATCTTAGGTGTTGGAGATGTTCAATTGAAGTTTCAGAATGGCTCTTCTTTCACGCTGAAGAATGTGAGACATGTTCCCGCAATTACAAAGAGCTTGATCAGCACAGGTTTACTTGATGATGCTGGCTACGTCACCACTTTTGGACAGAACATGTGGAAGATATCCAAGGGTTCTATGACAGTAGCACATGGAGTAAAGTCTGGAGGACTTTACATGATTTATGTATCAAATGTCTCTAAAAATGTAATCAATGTAACCGAGCAGCCGAACGTTTCTTTGTGGCATAGCCGGTTAGGACATATGTCCAAGAAGGGAATGGAAATCTTGTCTCGTTCTGGTTATTTGCCTGGCTTTTCATTTAATGATTTTGAATTCTGTGAACATTGTCTGTATGGTAAGCAAACACAGCAGCCACATAAGCATAGAAGCAGTAGAAGAGATACACAGTTGGCACTTGTTCATAGTGATTTGTGTGGACCTATGCCTAACCTATCTCTAGGGGGAGCTTCTTACTTTATGACATTTATAGATGATTACTCGAGGAAAGTATGGGTTTACTTTCTCAAGCACAAGGATGAAGCGTTTAGTGTTTTCAAAACGTTTGTGACACTTGTGGAGAATCAGAGTGGCAAGAAGCTTAAATGCTTACGCACTGACAATGGTGGAGAGTATGTTTCAAAGGCCTTTCAGGACTTTTGTGAGTCAAAAGGTATAAAACGTGAACTTACTGCTCCTTACAATCCTCCTCAAAATGGTGTTGCTGAGAGGATGAATAGGACCATACAAGAGAAGGTCAGAAGTATGTTGTCTAATGCACAGCTGCCAAATGGGTTTTGGGCTGAAGCTGTATCAACAGCTGTTCATCTTGTAAATAGATCTCCTAGCAAGGTTTTGCAGAAGGATTCAGTGCCAGAGATGGTATGGTCAGGCAAAATGCCCTCATACAAGCATCTCAGAGTCTTTGGCTGTGAGGCATATACTCACGTTCCAAAGGAATTTAGGAACAAACTTGAGCCAAAGAGTAGAAAGTGCATCTTTCTAGGCTATGGTAATTCTGGTGAGATGGGGTACAGACTTTGGGATCCCGAATCCAGAAAGGTTGTCCGCAGCAATGATGTTCACTTTAATGAATCCAAATATCATTCTAAACCAGAGAGGGTTGAGGAGATTAGAAGAGTTGTCTTCCAAGAAGATGGACCTGCACGTGCAAGACAAAATGTCAGGGCTCAAGAGGAGCAAGGACAGGATAGAGTGGAACCACAGGTTGTGGCTGAGCCTGAGCCACCTATTGTGCGTAGATCTGGACGTGTCACGCGACCTCCTGATAGGTTTGTTCCATCTATGAACTATGTCATGTTGACTGATTGCAATGAGCCTTCATGTTACAAGGAAGCAGTGCAAATGAAGGACTCCGGGAATTGGCAATTGGCCATGCAGTCAGAGATGACAGCTCTGCATAAAAACAAGACATGGAAGCTAGTTAAATTACCACAGGGCAAAAAGGCTCTACCTTGTAAATGGGTTTACAGGTATAAGATCACCGCTCATGATAGTCAGCCAAAGTACAAAGCAAGGCTTGTTGCCAAGGGCTT
>NZ_QFRV01000138.1:0-5631 GCF_004136805.1 Enterobacter cloacae complex sp. GF14B | reverse complement strand
GCTGATGGGCCCCATGGCCTGGCTGCCCATGCCCTGTTTGATCATCGGGAAGAGGATCTGCTCCTCTTTCATCATGTGGCTGGAAAGTTCTTCGTGCAGCATGGTCAGGTATTTCGCCAGGCCGCGCAGAATTACCACTTCATCCCCCGAACGCGTAGCCCGCGCCAGCACCACCGCGCGGTGAATCGCATGTTCCAGTTCACGCACGTTACCTGGCCAGCCGTAGCTCAGCAGGTGCGTCCTCGCACCGGGGCTTAGCACCACGCGGGAAAGCCCCATTTTGAGCCGACACTGTTCGCAGAAAAAGCCCGCCAGCAGCACCACATCCTCGCCCCGCTCGCGCAGCGGCGGCACCGTGAGCGGGAACACGCTCAGACGGTGGAACAGATCGGCGCGGAAATTCCCCGCCAGCACCTCTTCGCGCAGATCGCGGTTCGTCGCCGCCAGCACGCGCACATCCACGCGTAAGCTGCGATCGTCTCCCACGCGTTGAATATCGCCATACTGCAACACCCGCAGCAGTTTGGCCTGGAGCGAAAGGGAGAGTTCGCCAATTTCATCGAGGAACAGCGTGCCGTTATCGGCCATTTCGAACTTGCCGCTGCGGTTGCTGATCGCCCCGGTAAAGGCCCCTTTGACGTGTCCGAACAGCTCACTTTCCGCCACGCTTTCCGGCAGCGCCGCGCAGTTGAGATAGACCAGCGGATTCACCGCACGGGGCGAGGCTTCGTGGATCGCTTTCGCCACCAGCTCTTTACCGGTGCCGGTCTCCCCGAAGATCAGCACGTTCAAATCAGACGCGGCGACAATCTCAATCTCTTTTTTGAGCTGCGCCATGCCTGGCGAAAGGCCGATCATTTCGGTGTGCGCCACCTGCTCAAACGCCGTCGGGCTACCCGGAAGAATATTCTGGCTCTCCAGCTGTTCTATCAGCAGGGCGTTGTTCAGCGCCCCGGCCGCCAGCGCAGCAATCAGCCGTAGCTCTTCGTCGCTGAAGGTATCGAACTGATCCGGCGACATGCCGTCGAGGGTTAACGCACCAATCAGGTTCTGCCCGGCAAACAGCGGCAGGCCGATACAGGCGTGCACCTTCAGGCTCTCCTGCCCGGGGATCAGGCCGTCGTAAGGGTCGGGCAGATCGCTGTCCGCCGGGAAACGCACCACGTCACCCGCACGGGCGATGGTTTCCAGACGCGGGTGGCCCTCCAGGGTAAAGCGCCGCCCGAGTACGTCCTTCGCCAGACCGTCGATAGCCAGCGGAATAAACTGCCGCCCTTCGTAACGCAGCAGCGCCGAGGCATCGCAATCCAGCACGTGACGCAACGTGGAGATCAGCCGCTGAAAGCGGTCCTGATGACCAATACCGGTTTGCAGTTCTATGGCGATCTTCGCCAGCACATCTACGGAAAAGCTCATCTCTGCCTCACTGTCATTTTGACAATACATAGTGTCATATTGACAATTTTTAAGATAGTCAAAATGACTACCTATTTGGGAGCATCAAAATATAAATACATTATTTTCAATAAGTTAAAAAGTTGGCACGCAACTTGATATATGACAGTCATCTTATTTGAAAACGCCGTATTAAGTTGAGGTTGCTATGTCTATTCTGGTTAAAAATAACATTCATTGGGTGGGTCAACGTGACTGGGAAGTACGTGATTTTCACGGGACGGAATACAAAACGCTGCGCGGTAGCAGCTACAACAGCTATCTCATTCGTGAAGGTAAAAACGTCCTGATCGATACCGTCGATCACAAATTCAGCCGCGAGTTCGTGCAGAACCTGCGCAGCGAAATCGATCTGAATGAGATCGACTACATTATCATCAACCACGCGGAAGAGGATCATGCCGGGGCGCTGACCGAGCTGATGTCCCACATTCCGGATACCCCGATCTACTGCACCACTAACGCCATTGACTCCATCAACGGCCACCACCACCATCCGGAGTGGAACTTCCACACTGTGAAAACCGGCGACACGCTGGATATCGGCAACGGCAAACAGCTGATCTTCGTGGAAACCCCAATGCTGCACTGGCCGGACAGCATGATGACCTACATGACCGGTGACGCGGTGCTGTTCAGTAACGACGCCTTCGGCCAGCACTACTGCGACGAACGTCTGTTCAACGACGAAGTGGATCAGACCGAGCTGTTCGAACAATGCCAACGCTACTACGCCAACATCCTGACCCCGTTCAGCCGTCTGGTCACGCCAAAAATCACCGAGATCCTCGGCTTCAACCTGCCGGTGGATATGATTGCCACCTCCCACGGCGTGGTATGGCGTGAAAATCCAACCCAGATTGTCGAACTGTACCTGAAGTGGGCGGCGGATTATCAGGAAGACCGCATTACGATCTTCTACGACACCATGTCCAACAACACCCGCATGATGGCGGACGCCATTGCCCAGGGCATCAACGAAGTTGACCCGAACGTGGCGGTGAAAATCTTCAACGTCGCGCGCAGCGATAAGAATGAGGTATTGACCAACGTCTTCCGCTCCAAAGGCGTGCTGGTGGGTACCTCCACCATGAATAACGTGATGATGCCGAAAATTGCCGGACTGGTGGAAGACATGACCGGCCTGCGCTTCCGTAACAAACGCGCCAGCGCCTTTGGTTCACACGGCTGGAGCGGCGGCGCGGTAGACCGTCTCTCCACCCGTTTACAGGATGCCGGTTTTGAGATGTCCCTGAGCCTGAAGGCGAAATGGCGTCCGGATCTCGACGCGCTGGAAATCTGTCGCCAGCACGGTCGCGACATTGCCCGCCAGTGGGCGCTTGCGCCACTGCCGGAAACCGCACCCGCCGCGGCTGTTGCGCCGGAAGCCGTAGCAGAAGCCGCTCCTGCCGCTGCCGACCTCGGCCCTTGCATGCAGTGCAGCGTCTGCCAGTGGATTTACGATCCTGAGCTGGGCGAGCCGTTGCAGGATGTCGCGCCTGGTACGCCATGGAGCGAGGTGCCGGACAACTTCCTCTGCCCGGAATGTTCCCTCGGGAAAGACGTCTTTGATGAACTGGCAACGGAGGCAAAATGAGCCACGGCATCGTCATTATCGGCTCGGGCTTTGCCGCCCGCCAGCTGGTGAAAAATATCCGCAAACAGGATGCTAACGTGCCGTTGACGGTAATCGCCGCCGACAGCATGGATGAGTACAACAAGCCTGATTTAAGCCACGTCATTAGCCAGAATCAGCGCGCCGACGATCTCACCCGCCAGACGGCGGGGGAGTTTGCAGAACAGTTTAACCTGCGTCTGTTTCCGTACACCTGGGTGACCGATATCGACGCCGACGCCCACGTGGTGAACGCGAAAGATAAAACCTGGCACTACGACAAGCTGGTGCTGGCGACGGGGGCATCGGCGTTTGTGCCGCCGGTTGAGGGCCGCGAACTAATGGTCACGCTCAACAGCCAGCTGGAGTATCAGGCCAGCGAGACCCTGTTACGCGACGCCACGCGGGTGATGATTGTCGGCGGCGGGCTGATTGGCACCGAGCTGGCGATGGACTTCTGCCGGGCGGGAAAATCCGTCACCCTGGTTGACCACGCGGCCAGCATTCTGTCAGCGCTGATGCCGGCAGAAGTAAGCAGTCGCTTACAGCATCGTCTGACCGACATGGGCGTGCATCTGCTGCTGAAATCGCAGTTGCAGAGCCTGAGCAAAACCGAAACCGGCATTTGTGCGACGCTCGACCGCAACCGCAGCGTGGAAGTGGATGTGGTTATTGCGGCGACGGGGTTGCGCCCGGAAACCGCGCTGGCGCACCGCGCGGGCGCAGAGATCAATCGCGGCGTGAAGGTGGACAGCTACCTGCAAACCACCCAGCCGGATATTTATGCCCTGGGCGACTGCGCGGAAATTAACGGCCAGGTGCTGCCGTTCCTGCAACCGATTCAGTTAAGCGCCATGTTCCTGGCGAAAAACCTGCTCGGCGGCAACGCCCCGGTGAAATTACCCGCCATGCTGGTGAAGGTAAAAACGCCGGAACTACCGCTGCATCTCGCAGGTGAAACGCAGCGTCAGGATCTGGACTGGCAGATTGCCCTTTCGCCTCAGGGCATGGTGGCGCGCGGCACCGATACTGCCGGTCAGATGCGCGCCTTTGTGGTCAGCGAAGACAGAATGAAGGAGGCCTTCGCGCTGCTGAAATCGTTACCTGCTTAACCCTCGTCATGCCGGGCGGCGCTCCGCTTACCCGGCCTACAGTACTGCCACGCTTACTTAACCTTTGGATTTTATTGTCCACCGCCCCGATGTCCCGGGGCTTTTTTTATGGCTACCCTTTCAGCGTCAGGAGCGCACCACCAGCGCGTCATAACCGCGCCAGCGGTAGTTCGCCATCGAGATCAGCCAGCAGGCGACAAACAGCCCGACCACCACAAATCCGGCATCGCCCAGGTTATCGTTCACCGCGCCAATTAGATCCCACACGCCGCCGCTGAGGGAGAACTTGTCCATCAGCAGACCCAGCGCTTCCAGGCCGCCGATAAACAGCGCCACTACCACCGAAGTGCCGGTGATGGTCATGTTGTAGTACAGCTTGCGCTGCGGCTTGTTAAACGCCCAGCCGTAGGCACCCACCATCAGCAGGTTATCGAGCGTATCCACCAGCGCCATGCCGCTGGCGAAGAGCGCCGGGAAGATCATGATCGACCACACCGACATCCCGCTGGAGGCGCTGGCGGCGGAGATCCCCAGCACGCCGATTTCGGTGGCCGTGTCAAAGCCGAGGCCAAACAGGAAACCGACCAGGTACATCTGCCAGCTTTTATTGACGAGGCGGAAGGTTTTGCCGAACAGCCAGTTCATGACGCCACCCTGTGCAGGCAGCGTGATGTCGCCCTGCGCCGGCCTGCCGTGTTTCAGTGCCTGAAAACTGCGCCAGACGCCGCGCAGGATCACCATATTCACCAGCGCCATCGCCAGCAGGAAGGTGGCGGAGACGGCGGTGCCAATCAGGCTGCCGGTTTCGTGGAACCATGCCATGTTTTTCTGAAACGCCGTGGCGGTAGCGGCGATAGCAATGGAGGCCAGCACCACGATGGTGGAGTGTCCGAGGGAAAACCATGCGCCCACGCCGGACGGGCGCTTGCCCTGCTGCATCATCTTACGCGTCACGGTATCAATCGCGGCGATATGGTCGGCATCCACCGCATGACGCAGTCCGTAACACCAGGCCAGCAGGCTGGCCGCCATCAGCGCCGTACTGTCGCTAAAGGTGTGCCACGCCAGCCCCCAGGCCAGCAGGTTAGCCATCCCGAGAGCCAGCAGCAGGCACGCTGCACGAGGTTCATTGCGTAACAGTCGTAACATTTTAAGTCCTTTGTAAACATGATCGGGCGGCAGCAACCACCGCCTGCCCGAAGGAGATCGCTCCGTCACCTGCGGGCAGGCACGAAGGAAAAAGAAGCGTGAAATCAGAAAGGTAATGACGAAGGCGCGCGCGCAGCAGGCGGTTGTGAAGGACGCCGCCGCTGAAGCACACCGTAGAGAGCGACCGTCGGCGGGCATGCGTTGCCGCCAGTTCGCTCAGCCCTTTTGCCAGCGCATCGTGAAAGGCCCAGGCGCGCTCGCCGGGCTCCGCCCGCCAGGCCAGCCACTGCTGCCAGAACA
>NZ_QFRV01000137.1:0-5773 GCF_004136805.1 Enterobacter cloacae complex sp. GF14B | reverse complement strand
CCTGCCAGCGGCGGCTGTTCAGGGTCAGCAGGTCGTTGCCAAGCACGTTAAGCCGCTTAGCGCTCACGATGCCGGGCTTGCGCACCAGCCCCATCAGGGCGCGGGCAGACATGGACTTGCCGGAGCCGGATTCTCCCACCAGCGCCAGCCGCTCTTTGCCCAACGTAAAGCTCAGGTTGTTGACCACGCGCGCGGCGGGGTAGTCGATATTCAGCGCATCGACGATGACGCGGTGTTCAGTCATGCTGTGGCTCCAGTACGTCGCGCAGGCCATCGCCCAGCAGGTTAAAGGCCAGGCTGGCAAACAGAATCGCCCCGCCTGGAATGGCGGCAATCCACCACTGGTCAAAAATGACCTGCATGCCGTCGGCAATCATCGCGCCCCATTCCGCCATCGGTGGACGCGCGCCCAGACCAAGGAAGCCCAGCCCGGCAGCGGCCAGAATAATCCCGGCCAGATCCAGCGCCAGTCGCACAATCGCGGAGGGCAGGCACAGGGGCAGAATATGGCCGACCAGCAGGCGCGGGCCGCGAATGCCCATCATCTCCGCGGCGGCCAGATAATCGCTGTGGCGCAGACGCTGGATTTCACTGCGCGCCTGGCGCGCATAGGCAGGCCAGGTCGTTAAGGCCAGCGCCAGCGCGCCGTTGACCAGCCCCGGGCCGAGCATCGCCACAAACGCGAAGGCGAGGATCAGGCGCGGCATCGACATCACCACGTCGGAAAAGCGCATCAGGATGCGCTCCATCCAGCCGCCGTAGTAGCCTGACAAAATCCCCACCAGCAGACCGGCGGGGAGGGTAATAACGGTGACTAAGGCCACCAGCCCCAGTGCCGGACGGGTGCCGTAGATTAATCGGGAGAGCAGATCCCGCCCATAGCTGTCAGTACCCAGCCAGTGCTGCGCGTTGGGCGGTTGCAGACGCGCGGCGGCGTCCTGCCAGTTGGGATCCTGCGGCGCAAGCCACGGCGCGAACAGAGCAATAAGCACCAGCAGCGCGATGGCGATCAGCCCGCAAAACGCGGCAGGGGAGCGGCGCAGGCGGCGTAAGAAGAGATAAAACGGCATTAGCGCACCCTGGGATCGGTCGCCCGCACAAGCAGGTCGGTAAGGTTATTGATCAGAACAAAGCAGACGCCAATCAGCAGCGTGCCGCCCATCACGGCGGTGGTGTCACCGGCGAACAGGGCCGTGGTGAGGTAGCGCCCGATGCCCGGCCACGAGAAGACGGTTTCGGTTAATACCGCGCCCTCCAGCATGCTGGTGTAGGCCAGCGCAATCACCGTCAGCAGCGTGCTGCGAATGTTCGGCAGCACGTGACGCAGCAGGATGGTCATCTCTCCGGCGCCCTTGGCGCGGGCGAGCAATATGTACTCTTTGTTCATCTCGCTCAGACAGGCGGAGCGCGTCAGGCGGGTGATACTTGCCAGCGAGTAGTAGGCCAGCAGCAGCACCGGCAGCACCAGGTGGCTGATGGCGTTGCGGAACGCCTCGCGGTCGCCGGAAAGCCAGGTATCCACCAGCGCAAATCCGGTTCGTGGCTCGACGGTGAATTGCCAGATGTCGTCCAGCCTGCCGGGGCCAGCGCTCCACTGTAGTTTCGCGTAGAACAGAGCCAGCATCAGCAGGCCGAGCCAGAATATCGGCACCGAATTGCCGAGCAGGGTGAGCGTTCTGATCGCTAAGTCCAGTGGCGAACCGGCGTAGCGGGCGCACAGCACACCCGCAATTACGCCGAGTACTGTGCCGATAATTAGCGCCAGCGTTGCCAGTTCCAGCGTGGCGGGAAAGGCGTGCAGCAGGTCCTGCAATACCGGCTGACCGGTAGCGCTGGCGGTGCCTAAATCCCCGTGAGCGAGGTTTTGCAGGTAGTGCCAGAACTGCACTGGCAGGGGCCGATCCAGCCCAAGCTGGTGGCGTACCTGATCGTAAGTGGATTGGCTGGCGTGATCGCCGACGATCTGCAATACGCGATCGACCGGGGAAAAGGCAGAGAGCGCAAACGTGACCAGCAGTAGCCCGAACAGCGTGAGCAGGAGAGTCAGCAGACCCTGAAGCATGCGGGTGGAAAGATGTGGCATGGGAAAATCGTTATCCTGAAAATATGCACGAACGACCCCCTCTCCCACGGGAGAGGGAGAGGGGGGAAAAGCTACTTCATAACGCGATCGTACCAGACCATATCCGCGTTCAGCCCCTGCTGATACCCCTTGACGTTATCGCGCACCACGATCTGAGTTTTGCCCTGGTCAACGAACACGTACGGCGAGGTATGCTGTAACTGTTCCTGCATCTTCTTATACAGATCCAGACGTTTCGCCGGATCCGGCTCGGCAACCGCCGCCAGCGTGGCCTTGTTCAGCTCCGGGATTTTCCAGCCGTTCAGACCGGCCACGGTGCTGGACTTCCCGTCGTTCCACGCGAAGGCGCTGGCGTTGGAGTGCGCATCGAAGTAATCCGGGATCCACAGACGAATCGCCGCCTGATGCTGCTTAGCGCGCACGCGGGCGTACACCTGGCTACCCGCAGCGGGCAGCAGATCCACCTTCACGCCACCCTGAGCAAAGCTCGCCTGCATGGATTGCGCGATGGTGATGAACGGTGGTTTATTCTCCACGTCCAGCGTGAAATGCGCGTCTTTGATGCCCGCCTTGGCGAGGATCGCTTTTGCTTTTGCCGGGTCAAACGTGAACGGATTGTCCTCCAGCGCGCCCGGCAGGCCGACCGGCAGGAAGCTCTGATGAACAAAATACTGGCCTTTCAGCAGGTCTTTGGTGATGCCTTCATAATCCACCAGCCAGCGCGAGGCTTCCCAGAACGCTGGATTATTCAGCAGCGGGTTAGCGCTGTTGCCGGTGTTAAACACCAGATAGTTTTGCTCGGCAGAAGGGATGCTCAGTACCTTCACGCCCGGCTTGCCGCTGAGGGCGCTTATCTGGTCTGCACCCAGATCGCGCGCCACGTCCGCATCACCCTGCTGGATCAGCAGGCGGCGGGAAGCGGGATCGGGGACGTTTTTAATGATGATGCTTTTAAGCTTCGGCGCGCCGCCGGGCGCGGATTCGTTGGCTTCCAGCACGATGGCCTGATGCGGCTGGTAAACGCGCATTTTGAACGCGCCGCTGCCCGCAGAGTGCATTTTTAACCACGCGTTGCCGAAGTCGTTATCCTTCACGTTCGCCGCAACCTGTTTTTCATCGACGATGGAGGCAATCGGCGTGGAGAGAATATTCAGCGCCACCGACGGGCTAACGTCGGCCGTCCAGTGAAGCGTGAGGGTATGGTCGTCCACTTTCTTTAGCTGGCTGGCGATGTTGCTGGCGTCCCAGCCCAGTACGTTGAGGATAAACGCCGGGGATTTGTTCAGCGTCACGGCGCGGGTATAAGAGAAGATCACGTCTTCCGGGCGCAGCGGGTTGCCGGAGGAGAATTTCGCATCGGGTTTAAGCTTGATGGTCAGGGTTTTTGCTGCCGCGTCCGCGTCCCAGCTTTCTGCCAGAACCGGCGTGATTTTTTCCGGATTATCGCGGTCCGGCTGTACCAGACGCTGGTACAGGCTCGGCACGGTCTGGATGCTGGAAAGCTCGTTGGCTTCGGCCGGGTCAAGGCTCACGATATCATCCAGACCCTGGGCGACAACCAGCGTGTTGGGCGGGGTAGCGGCGTGAGCAGCGCTTGAGAGCGCAGCCAGCACCAGTAACGGCAGCAGTTTTTTAGTCATAGCGATCCCTGAAGAAAATATATTGTGATTGTTTTATGCACCGTTACGGTAGGCTGGCTGAGGATTTCCTCAAAGTCGAAATTCTGCTTTGCTTATGCCATCCGGGAATAACGCATTCGGTCTGGTTATGAGTCACCTCTCTTTTCGTTCGCTTTTTAACCTGCTATAACAAACTCCTTACCTTTCAGGGAGTCACCGCCGTGCCCGAAATCAATCAACATGGTCAAACCGTTAACGATATTGTCCCGGACTGGAAATGCGCCCGCGCGTTAACCCGTACTCTGCTCACCGGCCAGTATTGCCGCCTGGAGCCGCTGGATGCTGACCGCCATTCGGCTGATTTGTTTGAAGCCTATGCGCTGGGTGACGACAGCGACTGGACGTGGCTTGCCAGCACCCAGCCTGTGAGCGTTGAGGCCACTGCGCACTGGGTGCTGGGAAAGGTGCTGGATGACGACCTGGTGCCCTTTGCCGTTATCGATCTGCGCACCGAAAAGGCGGTAGGGCTGGTCAGCTATATGGCGATAGAACGCTTTCAGGGCTCGGTTGAGATCGGCCACGTCACCTGGTCGCGCAGGATGAAGGGCACCCGCGTGGGTACCGAAGCGGTGTGGCTGCTGCTGAAAAATGCCTTTGAGCATCAATATCGCCGGCTGGAGTGGAAGTGTGATTCGATGAACATCGCCTCACGCAACGCGGCGGAGCGGCTGGGGTTTGTCTGGGAAGGGCGCCTGCGCCAGAAGCTGGTGCGTAAAGGCCGCAACCGCGACAGCGATATGCTTTCGATTATTGACGGCGAATGGCCGGAAAAGGATGCGGCTCTGCGGGCCTGGCTGGCAGCGGAGAATTTTGACGGGGAAGGGCGGCAGGTCAGGCGGTTAGAGGAATTTCGGACGTAAAAGCCTTACCCCTCACCCCAACCCTCTCCCCAAAGGGGAGAGGGTTAGGGTGAGGGGAGAAGTTCGCACTCAGCGGCGAACCGGCGCCCCGTTCGCCACATAATACGCCGCCGTGCTCTTCGCCAGCGGCTCGCGCCCGCGAATGGCGTCGGCAATCTTTTCGCCAATCATGATGGTGGTGGCGTTCAGGTTGCCGGTGATAATCTGCGGCATAATCGACGCATCCACTACGCGTAACCCTTCCAGCCCGTGAACGCGGCCTTCGCCGTCGACCACCGCCATTTCGTCGTAGCCCATCTTGCAGGTACCGCACGGGTGGAAGGCGGTTTCGGCGTGGTTGCGCACGAACTCGTCCAGCTGTTCGTCGGTCTGGCATTCGACGCCCGGGCTGATTTCACGACCGCGATACTTGTCCAGCGCCGGCTGATGCATGATCTCGCGGGTGATGCGGATCGCGTCGCGGAACTCCTGCCAGTCCTGCTCGTGGGACATGTAGTTGAACAGGATCGCCGGATGCTGGTGCGGATCGCGCGACTTGATGCGCACGTGGCCGCGGCTCGGGGAGCGCATGGAGCCAACGTGGCACTGAAAACCATGCTCTTTCACCGCGTTCGAGCCGTTGTAGTTAATCGCCACCGGCAGGAAGTGATACTGAATGTTCGGCCACTCGAACTCCTCGCGGCTGCGGATAAACCCGCCTGCTTCGAAGTGGTTGCTCGCGCCCACGCCCGTGCCGCCAAACAGCCACTCCGCGCCAATCTTCGGCTGGTTCCACCATTGCAGGGCAGGGTAGAGGGAGACCGGCTCCTTACATTCATACTGAAGATACATCTCCAGGTGATCCTGCAAGTTTTCACCCACTCCGGGTAAATCATGTACCAGCGGGATATCAAACTGCTTCAGCAGTTCAGCGTTGCCCACGCCGGAGCGCTGGAGGATCTGCGGAGACGCGATGGCGCCCGCGCACAACAGTACCTCTTTCTTCGCTGTCGCTTTTGACGGAATGGTGCTTTCGCCTTCCAGCCACTCGACGCCCACCGCGCGCTTGCCGTCAAAGATAATGTGATCGGTCATGGCGTGGGTGCGGATGGTCAGATTCGGGCGCGGTTTGGCCTGATCCAGATAGCCGCGCGCGGTGCTGGCGCGTCGGC
>NZ_QFRV01000136.1:0-5952 GCF_004136805.1 Enterobacter cloacae complex sp. GF14B | reverse complement strand
CTTTCAGCATCCGCAGGGCGTCGGCGAGCGACGGCACGCCTTCCCAGCGCAGCTCGAGGTTGTAGTTCAGCCCGCCGCGGATCAGGTGCAGGTGCGAGTCGTTCAGGCCGGGGATGGCGGTATGGCCTTTCAGATCGACCACTTTGGTGCCGTCGCCGTGGTGCTGCATCACCTCGGCGACGGTACCCACTTCCAGAAATTTTCCGTCGCGCACGGCAACGGCTTCTGCGAGAGGATTCTCGCGATCGACGGTGTGAAACTGGCCGTTAACCAGAATGAGATCGGCTTTACCGAGGGTAACCATAAGAGCTCCAGACTAAGAGGGGAATGGTCAGGATTATGGGAACCGGTTTCGGCAAAGATCCAGTTATACAATAGGATAGGTATACCAAAGTATAACTATACCTAAGGTTAACTATACGAAGAGATAATTACACCACAGCGCTGTGGGTCATAGGATGAACGCGATTTTATCGGCGTGCTGTTCGCGGCGATTTTAACCTTTAACCTCACTGGATAATCTTATGACCACTTCTAAGCTCGAAGTCTTAACCCCTGCCAACTGTCAGATCATTTTCATCGACCACCAGCCTCAGATGGCGTTTGGCGTGCAGTCGATTGACCGCCAGGTGCTGAAAAACAACACCGTGGCGCTGGCGAAAGCGGCTAAGGTGTTCAACATCCCAACCATCATCACCACCGTTGAGACTGAAAGCTTCTCCGGCAATACCTATCCGGAACTGCTGGACGTGTTCCCGGGCCAGGACATTCTGGAGCGTACCTCCATGAACTCCTGGGACGACCAGAAAGTGCGTGACGCGCTGAAGGCCAACGGCAAGAAGAAAGTGGTTGTCGCCGGTCTGTGGACCGAAGTGTGCAACAACAGCTTTGCCCTGTGCGCGATGCTGGAAGGCGACTACGAAATTTATATGGTGGCAGACGCCTCCGGCGGCACCTCCAAAGAAGCCCACGACTTCGCGATGCAGCGCATGATCCAGGCGGGCGTGATCCCGGTGACCTGGCAGCAGGTGATGCTGGAGTGGCAGCGTGACTGGGCGCGCAAAGAGACCTACACCGCGGTGATGGATATCGTGCGCGAGCACTCCGGCGCCTACGGCATGGGCGTGGATTACGCCTACACCATGGTGCACAAAGCGCCGTCTCGCCAGAAGAGCGAGCACCGCACCTTAGCGCCGGTTCCGGCTCGCTAAGTCCCGTCGGCGGGCTGGTCCCTCATCCGGCTCGCCGCTGCCTCTTTCTCTGGAGTTCACAATGAGTACTGGGCTGATATCCCTTGCGGCAGGCGTGTTGATTGGCCTGATGTATGCCGTGCTGAAGGTGCGCTCCCCCGCGCCGCCAGCGCTGGCGCTGATTGGCCTGCTGGGGATGCTGGCGGGTGAACAGGCGATGCGTCATCTTTTATCCCGCGATAATCCGGCTGCCGTGCAGGTGACGGTTCCCCACGTTCAACACCCGACCGGAGCGTCATCATGAAGGCCTGGATTATTTCGCTGGTGTGCGGGGCCGCGGCTGGGGTACTTTACGCCCTGCTCGACGTGCATTCCCCGGCGCCGCCGGTCGTCGCGCTGCTAGGCCTGTTCGGCATGCTGGTGGGTGAACAGCTGATCCCCATCGGGCGTCGTCTGGTGAGCCGCGAACCGCTGACCCTGGCCTGGTTTCGTCATGAATGCGTACCGAAAATCAGCGGTACTGCGCCCCCCGCGCCCGCGAAGGAAAGCCGCGACGCGTAACGATTTGTTTGAGGAAAGACAGCATGACGCTGCCGTGGCGCATTGCCATCATCGATGACGAACGCTCTGTTCGCAGCGGGCTCAGTAATCTGCTGCAATCGGAAGGGTATGCTACCGATACCTTCGATTCGGCAGAGGTGTTCTTGAGCCACCCTCTCGCCCTGTCAGGCGCGTCGCTGGTGATCACCGACATCAAGCTACGCGGCATGAACGGCATCGAGCTGTTTGAGAAGCTGCGGTTGCTGGCCGCGCCGCCGCCGCCAATACTGCTTATCTCCGGCCATGCTGATGAAAATATGCAGCGGTATGCACTCAGTCTGGGCGCCGCTGCATTTTTGCGTAAGCCGATTAACATCGATATTCTGCTGGATCATATTCAGCGGGAGCTGACCCGCCGACAATAAGGATCGCGGATGAACGAACATACGTCGCCTGCATTTTGGCCCGCCCGGGGAAGTCTCCATGAAGGGCGGGCTTTTGTTCTGAAAGAGGATGTCATTTTTACCGTGCTGGCGCAGGAGGGCGGCATCTCCTGGATGAACGGGCGGCATCCCCAGTCCGGCGGTTCGTTTATTATTGCCACCGCGGTCAGCGATGAAGAAGAGGAGCGGGCAACGCGGCTGCTGAAAAACGAGTTTGCCCTGCGCGATCGGCTTCATGACGGCTGGGCTATCCGGCCCGTCGCTTCAACCCAGTACCGCGGACGTTTTGCGCTGGTCTACGCGCCGTTCTGCTTTGAACTGCTGGCGTGCCGGGCAGGTAAGGCGATTTCCGGGATCGCCCGCTTTATCGAGATGGCGATCCGCATCTGCGGTCCCCTGCGCCAGATGCATCAGCACAACCTGATCCACGGCGATATCAAACCCGGGTCGATCTTCGTTCATCACGATGCCACCTGCCGTCTGTGCAGCTTCGGTCTTTCCTGCGGCACCTCCGACGCCTTCTCCCAGTCCCGGCTTGCCGCGTCTGGCGGCACGCCCGCCTACATGTCACCGGAACACACCACGCGTACCCGGCGCGCCGTTGACAGCCGGAGCGATCTCTACAGTCTGGGGATCGTGCTTTATGAACTTCTGACCGGGCGATTGCCGTTTGAACTGAGCGCTGATGACCAGACCAACTGGGCGCATTATCACATTGCCTCTGAACCGCTTGCGCCGGGTCGGGTGCGCCCGGACGTACCCGGCATGTTGTCGACCATTATCCTTAAGCTGCTGGAGAAGAATCCGGAGAATCGCTATCAGACCGTCGACGGGCTGATTGCCGACCTCAGGCGCTGCCAGGCGACGCTGACCGTTGAAGGCGAAATTGTCGACTTTATTCCCGGCCAGCAGGATCGCTCTCCGGCGATCCATCTGGCCGATTCGCTTTTCTCTGCGCATCCGCAGGCCAGCGACGTCATCGCCGCGTTTGAGCGGGTCAGCCAGAGCGGTGCGCCGGAACTGGTGACGATTGGGGGACCTTCGGGGATCGGCAAATCTTCCGTGATCGCCACCACGCTGAAATCGCTGCAACAGCGCAAGGTGCTGCTGGCGGTGGGCAAGGTCGATCAATATTCTCCCACGCTGCCCTACGGCGTGCTGAGTTCGGCGTTTCGGACGCTCACGCTGCACCTGCTCGGGCTGCCAGCCGGGGAGGTGGCGACGTGGAAAATCCGTCTGTCGCGCGCGCTGGAAGGCTATGAAGAGCTGGCCGTCAGCCTGGTGCCGGAGCTGAATTTACTCCTTGAGAACAAACCGCGTTTCTCCGCGGATACCTTTTCCATCGACGCGCGGGCGCGCTTCAGCCATATGGTGCTGGCGCTGGTGAAAACCTTCGCCACCCAGGGCGCGCCGCTGGTGCTGCTGCTGGATGATGTGCAGTGGATCGACGCCGCCAGCCTGCAAACGCTCGATCACCTGCTGCGCGCCTGCGGCGCCATCCCGCTGCTGGTGGTGGTGGCGCACCGCGACCTCAGTTCGCTTTCTGATCCCACCTTGCAGACCGCGCTGGCGAGCCTGCCGGAGGCGGCGCAATACGCCACGACGATTGTGCTGCAGCCGCTGTCGGTGAAGGCCGTGGCGCGCTGGCTCGGGGGGATTTTTCATGCCCGCAGTACGGGCACCGCCGATCTTGCCACGCTGATCCATGAAAAAACCGGCGGCAACCCGCTGTTCGTGCAGGAGTTTTTCCGCCGCATCGTCGATGACGGACTGGTGGTGCACAACAAATATCAGGGGAAATGGCATTACGATCTCCAGGCCATCCGCGCCCGGCACTACACCGAAAACGTGGTGACGCTGGTACTTGAACAGCTCAAGGAGATGCCCGACGAGACGCGCCGCCTGCTGGGCAGCATCGCCTGCCTCGGCTGCACCGGCGAGCTGGAGATGCTGTGCCGCGTGGTGGGGCGGTCGGCGGCGGAAATCCGCTACGCGCTTCATCCGGCGGTTACCGCTCAGCTGATTGTGCTGACGGAGAAAGAGTACGCTTTTACCCACGATCGGGTGCAGGAAGCCGCCTTTGCCCTGCTGGATGAGGGCGAGAAAAGCCATCTGCATCTGACCACCGCCAGCCTGCTGGCGGATGCCGCACGGCAGACGGCGGGCAACGAACTGCTGTTCCGCGCGGTTCACCACGTCAGCGCCGCGCTGGACTGCATCCAGCCTGCACCCCAGCGGCAGCGATTCCGGGAGCTGAGCCTTCAGGCCGCGCGGCGTGCGAAGCGTACCGGCGATTACCTTTCCGCCTTAAGCTATATCCAGACCGCCAGAGCGCTGGGGAATGCGGGCCCGGTCTCGGACTTTATGCTGGATATCGAAGAGGCGGGCTGTGAGTTTGCGCTCGGGCACCTGGAGCGTACGCGTGCGCTGTGCGATGCGATCCTCGGTTCACCGGGCGGGCTGACGGAGAAAGCGCTGGCCGCCAACCTGCTGGCGGAAGTGTATATGCGCCAGTCGGAGATCCGACTGGCGCTGGAGGCGTCGTTATGCTGGCTGGGCGTGTTCGGGATCCAGATCAGCCGCTACCCGGAAAATGCCGAATGTGACGAGGCCTGGCAGCAGTTCTGTCAACGCACCGCCGACGCGCCGCTGAACCCGTTTTCTCAGCTTAAGCTGATGGAGAACGCAGAGACCGAAGCGGTGATGAACCTGCTTTACAGCGCCAGTATTTTCGCCAGCTTTACCTGCCCGCGCCTGCACTTTTTACTCCTGTGCCGGATGATGCACCTCACGCTCGATCACGGCATCACCGGCGCCTCCACCACGGCGATGGCCTGGTTTGGCGTGCTGATTGGTCACCGCTACGCCGAATACCTTCTCGGATTTGAGTACGGCACGCTGGCTCGTGAGCTGGTGAACCGCCACGGCTATGATGCCTATGAAGCCAAAACTCTGCTGCCGCTCGACCAGCTCAGCGTCTGGACCCAGCCGCTGTCGTACACTATCGAGTGCGCAAAGGCCTGCTTTACCTCGGCGGTGACCCACGGCGACATGACGATGGCCTGTTTCGCGGCCTGTCATCAGATCATTAACTTCCTCTCCCGGGGCGATCATCTGGATGGCGTGCTGACCAGCATCGATCGCGGTCTGGCCTTTGTACGCAAAACGGATTATCAGGACATTGAAACCGTTCTGCACATTCAGCGCCGCTACGTGGAGTTTTTACGCACGCCGGTGACGGGCCCATGGAGCGCCGCCCAGGCGCTGCCTGACGATCTGCTGCCCGCGCCGCCGGAGCAGGCGCCCGAGCAGACCTCGACTATGCTGTTCTGGTGCTGGCTCTATCGCGGGATGGCGCACTTTTCCTGCGGCGAATACGCCGACGCACAGGCGGATTTAGAGAGGGCGGGCTGGTATGCGTGGTCCGCGCCGGGGCATATTCATCTGCTGGATTACCATTTTTACAGCGCGCTGGCGCTCTCCCGTCAGCTCACGCCGGAGACCTTCTCGGCGGATTATCGCCGCAGTATTCATCACCATTACGACAAAATTGCCCTCTGGGCGCGGATCAATTCGGGCACGTTTGCCGATAAAGAAGCGCTGATTTACGCCGAAATCGTCCGTCTGGACGGCATGAACAGCATCGCGCTGGAGCAGTATGAAAAAGCGGTGCGGCTCTCGCGGGAGGGCGGCTTTAACCCGATCAATGCCCTGGCGCACGAGCTGGCAGGGCGTTTCTCGCTGGCCTGCGGCTACCCGACCGCCTCCGACGCCCATTT
>NZ_QFRV01000135.1:0-5985 GCF_004136805.1 Enterobacter cloacae complex sp. GF14B | reverse complement strand
TGATGCTGCCAATGGCGACGGCAATCATCAGCAGGCGCGGGAAGCGGTCGGTCAGCAGCCACGCGGTCGCGCCGGGCGTGACTACCAGACAGATCACCAGAAACGCGCCGACGGTTTGCAGCGCCGCCACGGTAGAGACCGCCAGCAGCGTGAAGAAGAGAATTTTCAGGCGTTCAGGACGCAGGCCGATGGCGCGGGCGTGGTTCTCATCAAAAAAGGTCACCATCAGATCTTTCCATTTGAACAGCAGGATAACTATCGACACCACGCCGATAATCGCCAGCTGGACGATATCTTCCGGGGCGATAGCCAGAATATTGCCGAGGACGATGGTCTGAATGTTCACCGAGGTCGGGTTGAGCGAGACCATAAACAGCCCCAGCCCGAAAAAGGAGGAGAAGATCAGCCCGATAATGGCGTCCTCCTTCAGGCGGCTGCGCTGGTTGAGAAACAGCATGCTGCCCGCCGCCAGCCCGCCCGATAAAAACGCCCCCAGCGAGAACGGCAGCCCGAGCATGTAAGCGCCCGCTACGCCCGGCACGATGGAGTGCGACAGCGCATCGCCGATCAGCGACCAGCCTTTAAGCATCAAATAGCAGGAGAGAAACGCGCACAGCCCGCCCACCATCGCCGAGACCCACATCGCGTTGAGCATGTACTCGTAGCCGAAGGGTTCGAGAAGCGCGTTCATTTGGCCTCCTGTCGGTGCGTCACGAAGGGGCGCTCGTCGTCGGTTATGATGCGATCTTCCGAGCCGCTGAGCACCACGTGGCGCAGCACGCCGCTGAAGGCGCGCTCAAGATTCTCGGCGGTAAAGGTGATATCCGTCGGGCCGCTCGCCAGCACGGTGCCTTTGACCATCACCGTGTAATCGCAGAATTCCGTGACCGAGCCCAGATTGTGGGTCGAGACCAGCATCGTTTTACCCTCGTCGCGCAGCTCCCGCAGCAGGCTGATGATCCTGGCTTCGGTTTTGACGTCCACGCCGGTAAACGGCTCGTCGAGCAGGATCACCTCGCCCTGCTGGGCAATCGCACGGGCCAGAAACACGCGCTTCTTCTGCCCGCCGGACAGCTCCCCAATCTGCCGATGGCGCAGCTCGAGCATATCCACACGCTTCAGGGCCTCGGTGACGATCTGCTTATCGCATTCTTTGGGGCGACGCAGAAACCCCATATGCCCGTAGCGGCCCATCATCACCACGTCCTCGACGAGCACCGGAAACGACCAGTCGACCTCTTCCGACTGCGGCACGTAGGCGACCAGGTTCTGACGCAGCGCCCGGTGAGGCGGCAGCCCCAGAATGGAGATAGTGCCGCTCGCCGCCCGCACAAACCCCATCACCGCCTTAAACAGCGTGGACTTGCCGGAACCGTTCACCCCCACCAGGGCAGCAATCGATCCGCCCGGCACGCTGAACGACGCGTCGCGCAGCGCCGTGTGGCCGTTGCGGTAGGTCACGGTCACGTCGGTTACAACAATACCTTTCTGCATGATTACTCCTTCATCCCGTCGCGGATGCCCTGCACCAGCGTGCGGGTGGTGACGTTCAGCAGATCGATATAGGTTGGCACCGGGCCGTTTTCCGCGCTCAGAGAGTCGACGTACAGCACGCCGCCATAGTGGGCGCCGGTTTCACGCGCCACCTGACGGGCGGGCTTATCGGAGACCGTGCTTTCGCTGAACACCGCCGGAATGTGATGTTTTTTCACCAGATCGATAACCTTGCGCACCTGCTGGGGCGTGCCCTGCTGATCGGCGTTGATCGGCCACAGGTAAAGCTCCTTCAGGCCCAAATCCCGCGCCAGATAGGAAAAAGCCCCTTCGCTGGTCACCATCCAGCGTTTGTCTTCCGGTATCTCCGCGACCTGCTTGCGCAGCGGTTCGAGAGTGGCGGTGATCTTCTGCTTGTAAGCATCAGCGTTGCGCTGATACGTCTGTGCGTTGGCCGGATCGTACTTCACCAGCGCGTCGCGGATGTTATCGACGTAAATCAGGGCGTTGTCCGGCGACATCCACGCGTGCGGATTGGGCTTGCCGTTATAGGGCCCTTCGCTGATGCCCATCGGGGTGATGCCTTTGGTGACAATCACCTCCGGCACACCGTTCAGATGCTGATAAAAGCGCTGGAACCACAGCTCCAGATTCATGCCGTTCGCCAGGATCAGCTGTGCCTTCTGTGCGCGTTTGATATCGCCCGGGGTGGGCTGGTATTCGTGAATTTCCGCGCCCGGTTTGGTGATGGAGGTGACCTCTGCGGCATCCCCCGCCACGTTTTTCGCCATATCAGCGATAACGGTAAAAGTGGTGATGACCTGGAACTTTTCAGCCGCCAGCGCGCCCGTGGTGGTCGCGGTCATGAGCAGCGCGCCGAGCAACAGACGCTTCAATCCTTGCCGTGGATGCATCGCAGAAGTCTCCTGAGGTGATTAAAATCAAAGCAAAATTAGCCTGTGCTATAAGGTATAGCACAGGCTATATTTAAATGAAAATAATTATCATTAAAGTTGTGTCAACGGAGGGAGAGCCTGATGGCGCTTCGCTTATCAGGCCTACGGTAAAGCAGTTTTGGAGTTTTGTAGGCCGGGTAAGCGCAGCGCCACCCGGCATAAGGGCGACTCACTGCCCGGCAAGTGCCTTATAAAATGCAGGATTCTCCCGAATCACATTAAGTACCTTCGCCGCCAGCCCGGTTGGGTTGCGACGTTTGGACTCCCAGCTTTTTATAGTGTCAACGCTCGTGCCAAGCGCCTTCGCCATTTCGCATTGGGTAATATTGAGCTGTTCTCTGATTGCGCGAACATCTGCAACTTCATAGCGGGTTATTCTGGAAGCTGCTTTCCTTCCGCTGTGGATCTCAACCGCCTCTTCAAGCGAAGTTTTAAGTTCATCAAAGATGCTCATTTTATACCTCGGAACAACATAAAGGCGTACATAGTACACCTCTAGTAAAAGATATAATAAGCACTATTCGAAAAGTACAGGGCCAGATTCATAACAATCTGGCCCCTTAACTTTCACGCACTTTATTCAGATCAAACTTTAGGCATCCGGGAACATCACGCTATTCCCCGGCGCTTCCCTGTGCAGATGGATAAAGTTCAGGTGCCGTTCATACTGGTCCAGAATGTCCGTGATCACCTGCTCCTTGCTGTAATCCATCAAATCATTCCCCTGGCTGCCTTCCAGCAGGAAGGTCTCCAGCCGGTAGTAGGTCGACTTCCCGCTGCGCGCGCGGTAGGTGAACCCGGGCACCGAATACTGCTGCGGCCAGATCTGATAGACAAAGTTCTGCTCGTCGCCCATGTGCACCAGCAGATCCAGGTGCCCCAGATTTTCGCCCTCTTCCGGGGGCAGGTTTTTCAGCTCCACGTAGGCGCCACGCAGCTTCAGCTCCTGGGCCACCTCTTCCATCGCCGGGAAACAGACCGTCTCCATCATCTGTTTGGTGTAGCGCGTACCGGGGTAATTCATCAGGCGCGAGAGGCGTTTTTTCCAGCTCAGCCTGTCCTGCGCGCCCAGCGGACGCGGGGCGGTGTCGCGGCTGGCGCTGACGCGGCGGTAGTCTTCCACCTTAAGCGATTTATACAGCCCGGCCATCACGAAGAAGATCACGAAGCTGAACGGCAGGCCCATGATCACCGTCGTGTTCTGCAACGCCGAGATACCGTTGGTCATCAGCATGCCGAGCGTCAGCAGGCCGATGGCGACGGACCAGAAGATGCGCAGCCAGTTCGGCGCGTCGCTGTTAATGTCCTTGAGCTTCGAGGTGAAGTTCCCCAGCACCAGCGCGCCGGAGTCCGCCGAGGTGACGTAGAACAGCAGGCCGGTGATGGTCGCTACGGACGCGCTAAAGTTGAACGCCGGGTACTGCGCCAGCAGGCTGTAGAAGCCGCGCTCCGGGTGCGCCATCGCTTCCTGGGCAAAAGTCGCATTGCCGTGGATGATCTCGTGCAGCGCGCTGTTGCCGAAAATCGACAGCCACAGCAGGGTAAAGGTGAACGGGATAATCAGCGTGCCCATCACGAACTGACGGATGGTCCGCCCACGCGAAATACGCGCCAGGAACAGGCCGACAAACGGCGACCACGCCACCCACCACGCCCAGAAGAACAGCGTCCAGTTGTTCATCCACTCTGTCGGACGGTCAAAGGCGAAGCTGTTCAGCGTCATGCCCATAAAGCGGTTCACGTAATCACCCACGTTCAGTACTAAGGCATTGAGCAGGAACGAGGTGTCGCCCATAAACAGCACGAACAGGATCAGCCCCAGCGCCAGCGCGACGTTCAGTTCGGAGAGCACGCGAATCCCTTTATCCACGCCGGAGGTCACCGAGATGGTGGCGATAATCACCGACAGCGCAATCAGCGCCGCCTTCGCCGCCATCGAATCCGGGATGTCAAACAGCACGCTCAGCCCGTAGTTGAGCTGCACCACGCCAATTCCGAGCGTGGTGGCGATGCCGAAGATGGTGCCGATCACCGCCGCAATGTCGACGCTGTGGCCAATCGGACCGTTGATCTTTTTGCCGAAAATCGGGTACAGCGCGGAGCGGATGGTAAGGGGCAAATTATAACGATAGCTAAAGTATCCGAGCGCCATGCCCATCAGGGCGTACATCGACCAGCCCGTCAGGCCGTAGTGGAACAGCGTCCAGACCATCGCCTGGCGCGCGGCCTCCATCGTCTGCCCTGCCCCTTCCGGCGGCTGCATATATTGCGTGACCGGTTCCGCCACGGAGAAGAACATCAGGTCGATGCCGATGCCTGCGGCAAACAGCATTGCGGCCCAGCTCAGCAGGCTGAACTCGGGCTTGGACTGCTCTGGCCCGAGCTTTACCGAACCGAAGCGCGAGCAGGCAATGCAGACCACGAACACGATGTAAAGCGTCGCGGCCAGCAGATAGTACCAGCCGAAGGTCTTTGACACCCAGTCCAGAGTGCGCCCAATCCACTCGGCAGAAAAATCACGAAAGAAGATGGTCGTCAGGGAAAACAACAAAATCAGCCCGGCGGACGTATAAAAAACGACCGGGTTGATTTTGTCTTTTTCTCTGTCTTGTGAAAGGTCTGTCATCCAGTATCCCCACTGTTTTTGTAACTATTGAAATCCAAAATCGCAACAATTAAGACACATTTTATATTGAACGTCCAATCAAAAACCGCTTTAATAGATTACCAACGCTGATGAATGGAGTGGCAAAAATGCCCAAAGTGGGGATGCAGCCGATCCGGCGCAGGCAGCTAATCGATGCCACGCTGGAAGCAATTAATGAAGTGGGAATGCATGACGCAACCATCGCGCAGATCGCCCGTCGGGCGGGCGTATCCACGGGGATCATCAGCCACTATTTCAAAGATAAAAACGGTCTGCTGGAAGCGACCATGCGCGACATCACCGGTCAGCTGCGCGACGCGGTATTAAGCCGTTTACGCGCCCTGCCGGACGGCAGTGCAGAGCAGCGCTTGCAGGCGATTGTCGGCGGCAATTTTGATGAAACTCAGGTTAGCGGCGCGGCGATGAAGGCCTGGCTGGCCTTCTGGGCCAGCAGCATGCATCAGCCGATGCTCTACCGTTTGCAGCAGGTCAGCAGCCGTCGGTTGCTCTCAAACCTGGTGTACGAGTTCCGCCGCGAGCTGCCGCGTGAACAGGCTGAAGAGGCGGGCTACGGGCTCGCCGCACTGATTGACGGGCTGTGGCTGCGCGCTGCGCTCAGCGGCAAACCGCTGGATAAAACCCTGGCCCAGTCGCTTACCAGCCACTTTATCAGCCAGCATTTACCGACCGACTAACCGAGGAGAATTTATGTCCCGAATGGCAGAACAGCAGCTTTATATCAATGGTGGTTATACATCCGCCACCAGCGGTCGCACCTTCGAGACCATCAACCCGGCGAACGGTGAAGTTCTGGCGAGCGTGCAGGCCGCCGGGCGCGAAGACGTGGACCGCGCCGTCGAAAGCGCAAAGCGCGGGCAAAAAATCTGG
>NZ_QFRV01000134.1:0-6193 GCF_004136805.1 Enterobacter cloacae complex sp. GF14B | reverse complement strand
CACGCCGTTAACCGCGCAAATCACCGGCTTCGGCAGTTTTGCCAGGCGGCGCACCAGCGGGTTGTAAAAAGTCTCAACGGACATGCCCAGATCGGGCGCCGGGCCGTTCGGGTCGACGTTACGGTCGTTAAGATCCTGCCCGGCGCAGAAACCGCGTCCTGCCCCGGTGATCAGCAGGCAGCGGATGGCGTCATCGCGCTCGGCCTGCTTCAGGCATTCGGAAAGCTGCTGGTGCATGACGTCGTTAAAGCTGTTCAGGCGCTCCGGGCGGTTCAGCGTAATGGTCATTACGCCCTGCTCAACATGGCTCAGAATAGATTCCACAATTAGCGTCCTTTAAAGTCTGGGGTGCGTTTTTGTAAAAAGGCGTTGATCCCTTCCCGGCGATCGTCGGTGGCCGCGAGCAGCGCAAACAGCTGACGCTCCTGCGCCAGCCCGGCCTGAAGCGGGACTTCCTGCGACTGGCGAAGCGCCTGCTTCGCCGCCTGTAGCGCCAGCGGCGAATGGTGCGCCATCAGCGCCGCCTGCTTCAGGGCGTACTCCAGCGTCAGCGAGGCCGGGTAGATGTCGCTGACCAGCCCGGCGCTGTGCGCCTGCACCGCCGTGATGCTTTCGCCCGTCAGCACCATTTTGCTGGCCAGCGATTTGCCTACGCTGCGGATCAGCCGCTGGGTGCCGCCTGCGCCCGGCATGATCCCGAGGGTGATTTCCGGCAGGCCAAAACGGGCGTTATCGCCAGCAATCACGACATCGCAGAGCAGCGCCAGCTCACAGCCTGCCCCCAGCGCGAAGCCGTTTACGGCGGCAATCAGCGGTTTGGTGAAGGCGTTGATCCGCGCCCACAGCTGCGGACGGATATCGTTCAGGGTGGCGGGCAGGTCTTTCTCCGCCATTTCGTTGAGATCGGCCCCGGCGGCAAAGCAGCGTTCGTTGCCGTACATCACGCAGACGGCGATCTCAGCATCCGCGGCGGCGGCCTCAAGCTGCTCCGCGATTTGCAGGAGCAGCGCATTGTTGAGCGCGTTGCGCGCCGCCGGACGGTTAAGCGTTAGCTGCAACACGCGGCCATGACGGGTAACAATCAGTTCGCTCATGCCATCCCCTTCGCATCAAAATCGACGATAACGTCGGCGGTTAACGGCAGCGCCTGACAGCTCAGCACATAGCCTGCGGCCAGCTCGTCCGGCTCCAGGCTGTAGTTGGTCGCCATATCGACTTTCCCACGCAGCACTTTGCATTTGCAGGTGGCGCATACGCCGCCCTTGCAGGCGTAAGGCAGATCCGCCCCCTGACGCAGGGCCGCGTCAAGAATGCTCTCGTCGTCCGCCGTCAGGGTGATCTCCCTGTCGCGCCCGTCCTGACGGACGGTGACCTTCTGGCCATCGGCCTGCACGCTGGCTGTCCGTTTAACGGCGGTACCCGGCGTGTTAAAGCGCTCAAGATGGATCGCTTTTTCCGGCATACCCAGCGCTTGCAGCGCCGCTTCGGCCTCATCCATCATCGCCGACGGGCCGCAGATGAAGGCTTCATCGTACTGACGGAAATTCACCAGCGTTTTTGCCAGCGCCTGGAGCTTTTCCCCGTCAATGCGGCCATGGAGCAGATCGCTGTCGAGCGTCTCCTGGCTGAAGATGGCGATCAGCTGCAAACGCTGCGGGTATTTATCTTTCAGGTCCGCCAGCGCCCGGCGGAACATCATGCTCTGGCTGCTGCGGTTGCCGTAAATCAGGGTGAAGTGGCTGTGGGCTTCAGTGGCCAGCGTAGCGGACATAATCGCCAGCATCGGGGTGATCCCGGACCCGGCGGCAATCGCCAGATAATGGCCTTCGCGTTCGGCCTGCGGCTGGTAGCCAAAATGCCCCTGGGGCACCATCACCTCCAGCGCCATGCCCGGTTTGATCTCGTCCCGGGCATAGCGGGAAAAACGTCCGCCCTCGATGGCTTTGACCGCCACGCTGATCTCACCGCACGCGGTGCTCCGGCAGATGGAGTAGCAGCGGCGCAGTTCATCCCCGCCAGGGCTGGCTTTCAGGGTCAGATGCTGACCGGGACGGAAGCGGTACGCCTCCTGTAACGCCTGCGGCACCGCGAAGGTAATGGTCACCGCGTCGCGGGTTTCGGGTTCCACTTTTGCCACTGTTAATGAATGAAACGTTGTCATGGCAGCCTCAAATACATTTGAAATAGTCGAAGGGCTCACGGCAGGTATTGCAGCGGTAGAGCGCTTTGCAGGCCGTGGATCCAAATTCACTGATAAGCGAGGTATCGGTGCTCGCACAGCGCGGGCAGCTCACCTCCGCGGGAACGTGGGCATGGCAGCTATGACCAACAGGCGGGCTGATGCCATATTCACGCAGGCGCCTGCGGGCATCGTCGGTCATCCAGTCGGTGGTCCAGGCGGGCTCCAGTTGCAGCACAATATGTACCGGGCTAAAGCCGTTTCCGGTCAGGGTTTCGCGGATCGCCCCCAGCAGATGCTCCGTTGCCGGACAGCCCGAATAGGTTGGCGTGAAGCCGATGACCCAGCCTTCCCCCTGTGCCTTCACGCTGCGCACCATGCCCAGGTCGGTGATGGTCAGCACCGGCACTTCCGGGTCGGGGATCTGGCTTAACAGCGCCCAAATCTGCGGGATTTGTGCAGGCGCGATGTCGACGAGGCGTTGCATGGCGTCCTCCTTTACCACTGCTGGCCGGGGTAAACGCGCTGGAGATACTGCATCTCTGCCAGCATCGGCCCGAGGTGTTCGGTATGTAGCCCCTTCTTACCGCCCGTGCGATACGCCACCTCTTCGGGCACGCGGAGGGTGGCTTCCGCCAGGCCAGCAAACACTTCGCGCTCCCACGGGTCCCGCAGGTCGCGCGGATCAACCGCCACGCCGTCATCAATTAGCGCCAGCTCGACCTCGTCAGCGTCGAACAGTTCAGCCGTAAAGCGCCACAGGCTATCCACCGCCTGCTGCATTTTTTGTGCGGAGGTTTCTGTTCCGTCCCCCAGCCGCACCAGCCAGCCGCGGCTAAAGCGCAGGTGATAGCGCGCCTCCTTAATGGCTTTTGCCGCGATGGCGGCAAGCTGACTGTCGCTGCTGTGGATCAGCCGCCCGTAGAGCGCCACGTTCCACGCATCCATCAGATACTGACGGGCAATGGTGTCGGCGAAGCTGCCGTTTGGCTGTTCCACCAGCAGCAAATTGCGGAACTGACGCTCATCGCGGCCATAGGCCAGGGTATCTTCATCACCCTTACCTTCCCGTTCAGCGGCGTAGGTCAGGAAATTGCGCGCCTGCCCGAGCAGATCAAGGCCGATATTGGCGAGCGCCAGGTCAATTTCCAGCTCCGGCGCGTGGCCGCACCAGGCGCCCAGACGCTGTGAGAGCACCAGACCGTTGTCGCCCAGACGCAGGGCATAAGCAGATACGTTGTTCATCCCCAACCTCACATATGCTCGATACCATCAGGGATGGTGTAAAACGTCGGATGGCGGTAGACCTTGCTTTCCGCCGGATCGAAAAACTCCCCGCTCTCTTCCGGCTGGGAAGCGACGATTTCACTCGCCTTCACCACCCAGATAGAACAGCCTTCGCTGCGGCGGGTATAGGCATCGCGCGCGTTTTCCAGCGCCATGCGGTCGTCGGCAGCGTGAAGGCTGCCTACATGCCGGTGCGACAGCCCCTGCTTCGAACGGACAAAAACTTCGTATAACGGCCAGTAAACATTGCTCATGGTTGATTCCTCTTATGCGGCCTGGCGAGCGCGTTGTTTTTCTGCGTGGGCCAGAGCGGCTTCACGCACCCATGCGCCGTCGTCCCAGGCTTTACGTTTTGCGGCCAGACGTTCGTGGTTGCAGATCCCGCGCCCGTTGATCACCTCGTCAAATTCCTGCCAGTCGATTTCGCCGAAGCGGTAGTGGCCGCTCTCTTCATCGAAACGCAGGTCGGGATCCGGCACGGTCATGCCGAGCATCTCCACCTGAGGCACCGTGTTGTCCACGAAGCGCTGGCGAAGCTCATCGTTGCCAAAGCGTTTGATCTTCCAGGCCAGACTGCGGGCGCTGTTTGGGGAGTTGTCGTCGTTGGGTCCGAACATCATCAGCGCGGGCCACCAGAAGCGGTTGATGGCGTCCTGCAACATCTGCCGCTGGGCTTCGCTACCCTGCGCCAGCGCCATGCAGGCCTCAAAACCCTGACGCTGGTGGAAGCTCTCTTCTTTACAGATTTTCACCATCGCCCGGGCATACGGGCCGTAAGACGTACGGCACAGTGCCACCTGGTTCACAATGGCCGCCCCGTCCACCAGCCAGCCAATGACCCCGATATCGGCCCAGCTCAGGGTCGGATAGTTGAAGATGGAGGAGTATTTCATCTTGCCGTCGAGCATCTTTTGATAGATGTCCTCCCGGGCGCAGCCCAGCGTTTCCGCCGCGCTGTAAAGGTACAGGCCATGTCCGGCTTCATCCTGCACCTTCGCCAGCAGAATGGCTTTCCGGCGCAGCGTCGGTGCGCGGGTGATCCAGTTCCCTTCCGGCAGCATGCCGACAATCTCAGAGTGGGCGTGCTGTCCAATCTGGCGGATCAGCGTCTTGCGGTAGGCATCCGGCATCCAGTCCTGCGGCTCGATGGCCGTCTCCTGTGCGATGCGTTGCTCAAAGCGTTGTTCTTGCGTCACATAACCACCTTTGTGATTCGTTAAATCACCACAAATAGCAAAATGGTGAATCATTTGGTTTCTTAAAAGTTACACAAAGGTTAAATATAACCCCAAGAAGCGTTTGTTTATTTTGTGACGACGCTCGCAAGCCTTTTCATGAAAGGCCGATGGCGCAAGGCTTTCTGTTGGTCAGGCCAAGCAATACAGATCACAACGTTAACAATTCATTAAAACTCAGCTTGATTTTTATGATTCGAGATCAAACTATTTATAGTGAAATCACGAAACATCTGGAGAGAAGAAATGCAGCAGTTAGCCAGCTTCTTGTCCGGCATCTGGCAATCAGGCCGGGGCCGCGAGCGCACCATCACCCACGCCATCAGCGGGGAAACGCTATATCAAGTCACCAGCGAAGGGCTGGATATGGCGGCCGCGCGCCGTTACGCCATTGAACACGGCGGAGAAGCGCTCCGCGCAATGAGCTTTATCGAGCGCGCCGCCATGCTGAAGGCGGTGGCCAAACATCTGCTGAGCCAGAAGGATCGGTTTTATGCCCTGTCAGCCCAGACCGGCGCGACGAAGGCTGACAGCTGGGTGGATATTGAAGGCGGTATCGGCACCCTCTTCACCTACGCAAGCCTCGGCAGCCGTGAGCTGCCGGACGATACCCTGTGGCCGGAGGATGAGCTGATCCCACTGTCGAAGGAAGGCGGCTTTGCGGCACGTCACGTGTTAACGTCGAAATCCGGCGTGGCGGTGCATATCAACGCGTTCAACTTCCCGTGCTGGGGGATGCTGGAAAAGCTCGCGCCCACCTGGCTTGCCGGGATGCCCGCCATCATCAAGCCCGCCACCGCCACCGCGCAGGTGACTCAGGCGATGGTGAAAGCGATCGTGGAGAGCGGACTGGTGCCGGACGGCGCCATCAGCCTGATCTGCGGTGGCGCGGGCGATCTGCTGAACCACCTCGACAGCCAGGACGTGGTGACGTTTACCGGGTCGGCCAGCACCGGGCAGAGCCTGCGCGTCCACCCGAATATCGTCGCACATTCCATTCCGTTTACCATGGAAGCAGATTCTCTTAACTGCTGCGTGCTGGGTGAGGACGTGACGCCGGAACAGCCGGAGTTTACGCTGTTTATCCGCGAAGTGGTGCGCGAGATGACCGCCAAAGCCGGGCAAAAATGTACCGCCATCCGCCGCATCATCGTGCCGGAAGCGCAGGTTGAAGCCGTCAGCCAGGCGCTGATTGCGCGGCTGGAGAACGTGGTCGTCGGCGATCCGGCCCAGGAAGGGGTGAAGATGGGGGCTCTCGTCAACAGTGAGCAACGTGCTGACGTGCAGGACAAAGTCGACCATCTGCTGGCCTCGGGCTGCCAGATCCGTCTGGGTGGTAAAGCTGATTTGCAGGCGCCTGGCGCATTCTTCCCACCCACCCTGCTGTTCTGCCCGCAGCCGGACGAAACCCCGGCCGTTCACGCCACCGAAGCCTTTGGCCCCGTCGCAACCCTGATGCCCTGCCGTAACACCGAGCACGCCATGCAGCTGG
>NZ_QFRV01000133.1:0-6375 GCF_004136805.1 Enterobacter cloacae complex sp. GF14B | reverse complement strand
ATCATCGGCCAGCGCCGCCGCCAGCTGCTGCTGGCCAATGACGCCCTGTTCGAACACCAGCTTCTTCACCGCCGCCAGGCTGTTGCCGAGGTTAGCGATGCCCACCTGCAGGCCGGAGACCCAGTCATACTTCGCGCCGCCCTGCTTGATGCTTTTCGCGCGCTCGATGCAGTCGTCCACCAGCGCCGAGCAGAGAATATCGTGGACGTTCTCCTCCAGCATGGTGTCCACCACGTATTCAATTTCGATGGATTTGCGGGTGTAGTAGCGGATCTGGGTATCCCAGGCTGCCATCACTTCGTCGAAGTTGTCGAAGTTACCGGCGGAGAGGGCTTTTTCCTGCGGCAGGAACACCTTGCCGCTGGTGGCGTCGCGGCCGCCTTCCAGCGCGGCGAGCATCACGCGGGCGAAGTTGATAAAGCTCATGCCGGTGCAGCGGTAGCCCCACTTGCCGCCCACCGCGGTTTCGATGCAGCCGATGGCCGCGTAGTCGTAGGCGTCGTCACGCTCAACGCCGAGCTTGATGAATTCCGGAATGACGATTTCATCGTTGTTGAACGCTGGCATCCCGAAGCCGCAGCGGATCACCTGCACGCAGGCGTCGAGGAAGTCGTTGCTCATGCCCGCGTGATAGCGCACGCTCAGGTTCGGCTGGGTGGAGCGCAGGCGACCGCAGGATTCCAGAATCGCGTACGAGAGCGGGTTCACCGCGTCCATCGGCTCACCGTTAACCAGCTTCTGGCCGCCGATGGTGACGTTCTGGTACAGCGGGCTACCGGCGGAAGCCTTCGAGTGCGAGCCGGAGCGGATCTTGTTCACTTCCAGCAATTTCAGCCAGCAGCTGTGCAGCAGCTCGATGGCGTGCTCGCGGTCCAGGCTCTGATTCAGCTCCACGTCGCGGCGGTAGTACGGATAGAGATACTGGTCCATACGCGCGAAGGAGACGGAGTGGCCGTTGGACTCAATCTGCAGGATCAGCTGAATGAAGTAGCACAGCTGCAGCGCCTGCCAGAACGTTTTTGGCGGCTCGTGGGCGATTACGTCACAGTTTTCCGCCATTGCAAGCAGCTCGTCGCGGCGGCTTACGCGGGTTTCGGTGGAGGCCATTTCACGCGCCAGTTCGGCAAAGCGTTTGATGTGCAGGCTCACCGCTTCCAGCACGATATCGATCGCCTTCAGGAACTGGTCGCCGTGCAGGTCTTCCAGCACCGTCAGGTTGATGCGCGAGCGGCGCTCGGCCACTTTGGCGCGCAGGCCGTCGAGACCTTTCTCCAGCACCAGGGGGAAGTTCACCGCCAGGTGCGCGTCGCCGGAGGTCATGTTGCCTTCGGCTTTGATGATGCCGGTTTCCAGCAGGCCTTTCTGCTCGTCGGTGAACATGCCGTAGCAGCGGTCCTGCACCGTCTGGCCGCGCCACCACGGGCAGATTTCATGCAGCACGCGCTTGTTCTCTTCGCTCACCGCAAAGCCCGCGCCCGGACGGTCCGCCAGGTCGTCAATCTCTTTCTCAATCCAGGAGACGGTGTATTCCGGGAAGATCGGCGCGGCGCGCACTTCGCTTGCCTGGTTCCCGATGATCAGCTCGTCGTGCTTGATCCAGATGGTACGCTTGGCCAGGTGATGCGCCAGCGCCAGGGCGCGGCGCACCGGGATCGGCTTGTCCAGATGCTGCTGATACATTTCGGTATAGTGCTGCGCGCGTTCGGTACAGACCGGCGGCTTAACGATATGCACCAGAGCCGTTTTGTGCGCCTTGATGCGCTCGCTGAGGGTGTTGAGATTCAGGGTGGTCATAAGTTTATCCTCGTAAGGTCGCGGTTAACCCTTTCTGGCAGGCATACTGCTGTGCGAAGTCCAGCAGGGCAGGGTTATCCAGCGGTTTGTCAGGGGCAGAGTAGGGTTGGCCGAGCAGGGTGTATTTGTTCATGCCCAGCGTGTGATACGGCAGAAAATGAATATCGTGGACGCCGAGTTCATCGGCAGCGAAGTTGGTAATGGCGGTGATGGAGGCTTCATCCGCGTTGAAGCCCTGGATCAGCGGCACGCGGATGGTGATCGTTTTCCCGGCGGCGGCCAGGCGTTTCAGGTTGTCCAGGATGCGCTTAGCCGAACCGTCCGTCCACTGCTTGAAAACGTCTCCGTCGACATGCTTCAGGTCGGCGAGGAACAGATCGACGTACGGTAATGACGGCTCAATATAGTGCCACGGCACGTGAAGGCAGGTTTCGACGGCGGTGTGGATACCCTGGTCGTGGCTGGCTTTAAACAGCGCGTGCGCCAGCTCCGGATTCATAAACGGCTCGCCGCCGGAAAGGGTGATCCCGCCGCCGCTGCGGTCGTAGAAGGGTTTATCGCGCAATACGGTCGCCATGATCTCTTCGACCTGCTGTTCTTCGCCGCAAACGGTCAGCGCCTGCGTCGGGCAGCAGTCGGTGAGGGCATCAAGCGTCTCTTCACTCAGCTTTTCGCGGTGGATGACCAGGCCATTCAGCGCGCGTTCGATGCAGCCCGGTGCCGCCTGCTGGCACAGGTCGCAGCCGTCCAGGCACAGACGCGCATCAAACAGCACGTCCCGGCTGCGGGAGCGGCTTTCCGGGTTCTGACACCAGCGACAGCCCAGCGAGCAGCCTTTCAGGAATACCACGGTTCGAATACCTGGGCCGTCGTGGGTGGAGTAACGCTGTATATTAAAGATCATTTTTTTGCCCTCGGATTACATATGAAGATTAAATTACTTTCGAATGAAAGTTATCTTGATATGGGTCAATTCCTGAGCAGGTTTTGCTGTGATAGGGTAAGTGCAGGCTAAATTTGAGGGTGACATCATGGAACTTTATCTCGACACATCTGACGTTGCGGCAGTCAAAAAGCTGGCGCGTATCTTCCCGCTGGCGGGCGTGACCACTAACCCAAGCATTGTGGCGGCGGGTAAAACCCCCCTGGAAGAGCTGCTGCCCGCGCTGCACGACGCGCTGGGCGGCAAGGGCCGGCTGTTCGCTCAGGTGATGGCGAAGACTGCCGAGGGGATGGTGGAAGACGCGCGTAAGCTGCGCGCGATAATCAATGACCTGGTGGTGAAAGTGCCCGTGACCGCTGAAGGGCTGGCGGCGATCAAGATGCTGAAAGCGGAAGGGATCCCGACGCTGGGTACGGCGGTGTACGGTGCCGCGCAGGGGATGTTGTCCGCACTGGCGGGGGCTGAGTATGTGGCCCCTTACGTGAACCGCGTGGACGCGCAGGGCGGGGACGGGATCCAGACGGTGGTCGAACTGCAACAGTTGCTGACCCTGCACGCGCCGCAGTCAAAAGTGCTGGCGGCGAGCTTTAAAACCCCGCGCCAGGCGCTGGACTGCCTGCTGGCAGGGTGCGAGTCCATCACGCTGCCGCTGGACGTGGCGCAGCAGTTTATTACCTCTCCGGCGGTGGATGCGGCAATTGTGAAGTTTGAGCAGGACTGGCAGGGGGCGTTTGGGCGGACGTCTATTTGATGGGTGTGGCCTGATGCCCTCACCCCAACCCTCTCCCACAGGGAGAGGGAGCAAACACTAAAACGGCAACCTGAAGGTTGCCGTTTGCTTTAACCTTCGCACACCTCACACCCGGGATTACGCATTAGCTTCATCTCGCGAAACTGGCAGGTCATCGCGTCATACATCACGATTTTACCCGCGGCGGGCGTGCCATAGTGCGCCAGCACTTTGATCGCCTCCATGGCCTGCAAGGAACCGATAACGCCAACCAGCGGCGCCATTACGCCCGCCTCGACGCAGGTCAGCGCATTCTCGCCAAACAGACGGCTCAGGCAGCGGTAGCAGGGCTCTCCTTCAGCGTAGGTGAAGACGGTGATTTGCCCCTCCATGCGGATGGCAGCGCCGGAAATCAGCGGCGTTTTATGGGCAAAGCAACCCGCATTGAGCTGGTTGCGAATGGCGACGTTATCGGTGCAGTCCAGCACCAGGTCATGCCGTGCAATCTGCGCAAACAGCGCGTCGTCATCCAGCATCGCGTCAATCAGGGTGAACTGAACGTTGGGGTTAATGCGCGCCAGCGCCGTGCGTGCTGATTCCACTTTAGGCTGACCGACCGTCGCGTCGCTGTGCAGCGTCTGGCGTTGCAGGTTGGACACCGACACGGTGTCGAAATCCAGCAGCGTCATGCTGCCGACGCCCGCCGCAGCCAGGTATTGCGCTGCCGCGCAGCCCAGCCCGCCAAGACCCACAACCAGCACGCTGGCCGCCTTGAGCGCCTCCTGACCCTCGAAATCAAATCCGCGCAGCACGATCTGGCGGTTATAGCGCATCATCTCCGGGTCGCTCAGTTCCATCGTCATGTCAGCCTCCGAACAGGTGGTTAAAGCGTTCCACTTCAACCCATTCGCCCGCCTCAACGTGGCCGCGATCGCGCTCCAGCACGATAAAGCAGTTACCCTGGCTGAAGGAGCTAAAGATGTGCGAACCCTGATGCCCGGTGGTGCTCACCTCCAGCTCGCCGTCGGCGTTGCGCGCCAGAATGCCGCGCTGGAAATCGAGACGGCCCGGTGATTTTTTGAGGCGCGTTGCCGCCCGCACGCGCAGACGTTCCGGCAGCGGGCTGGCATTGTTGCCTGAAAGCTTCGCCAGCAGCGGGATCACCAGCTGGTAGAAGGTCAGCGCGGCAGAGACCGGGTTACCCGGCAGGCCACAGAACCAGCTGTGCGGAAGTTTACCAAACGCGAACGGTTTGCCCGGCTTAATCGCCAGCTTCCAGAAGGCGATTTCACCCAGCTCTTCAAGCAAGGTTTTGGTGTAATCCGCTTCGCCAACCGAAACGCCGCCGGAGCTGATCACCACGTCGGCAGAGGCGTCAGCGTCGATAAACGCCGCGCGAAGTTTTTGCGGATCGTCAGGAATGATACCGAGGTTAATCACCTCGCAGCCCAGCTGCTCAAGCATCAGGTGCACCGCCAGACGGTTGGTGTCGTAAATCTGCCCCTCGTTCAGCGGCTGACCCGGAAGCTGTAGCTCGTCTCCCGTGGAGAACACCGCTACGCGCACTTTGCGGACCACGTCAATCTCCGCGATGCCAAGCGATGCCAGCACCGGCAGTTCGGCGACCGTCAGTTTTTGCCCGGCGGCAAAGACCGTTGCGCCCAGGGTAATGTCTTCCCCGATATGGCGGATATTCTGTCCCGCTTTGACGCTGGCGGTAAAACGCACGCCGTCGTCCGTTTGTTCGGTCTCTTCCTGCATCACCACGGCTTCACAGCCCGTTGGCACCGGCGCGCCGGTCATAATGCGCACGCAGGTGCCCGCTGGCCACTCACCGTTGAACGGCTGCCCGGCAAACGCTTTCCCTGCCACCGGCAGCGGCTGACCCGTTTGCAGATCCGCCAGACGTACGGCATAGCCGTCCATCGCCGCGTTATCGAACCCCGGCACGTTCAGCGGCGAGACGATATCGCGCGCGGCAATACGGCCAAAACAGCGCACAAGCGGCAGCGTCTCAACGTCGTGCAGGGGAGTAATACGATCAAGCATCTGCGAGAGTGCCGTCTCAAGCGGCATCAGTCCGGCGGTAAAATCCATGGTGGGCTCCTGCGGAGTAACAACGAAAGCGCTCATTATGGCAGAAAAGTGCGGCTAACTGTATGACCCGATGGGTGTACGCTTTACATCACAGTTGCGTCTTTCTATATTCAAAAATCATCTGAAGATTCGTCGACGATAATGATATTTATAGAAAAAGCAGCCAGCCAGGCTGATGGGTGATGCGAAATGAGTAAAGCGGTTATCGCAATTCATGGCGGTGCCGGGGCAATCACCCGTGCACAGCTCAGTCCCGAGCAGGAGAAGCGTTATATTGATGCGCTGAACGCCATTGTGGAAACAGGCCAGCGGATGCTGGAAGCGGGCGACAGCGCGCTGGACGTGGTGACCGAAGCGGTGCGCCTGCTGGAGGAGTGTCCGCTGTTTAATGCCGGTATTGGCTCGGTCTTTACGCGCGATGAAACGCACGAGCTGGATGCCTGCGTGATGGACGGCGTCACCCTGAAAGCGGGCGCGGTAGCGGGCGTCAGTCGTCTGCGTAATCCGGTGCTGGCCGCGCGTCTGGTGATGGAACAAAGCCCGCATGTGCTGCTGGCCGGGGCGGGGGCGGAAAAATTTGCCGTCGAGCACGGTATGGACACGGTCTCGCCCGAGCTTTTTTCCACCGAGGAGCGTTACCGACAACTGCTGGAGGCCCGTACAGCGGGGATGACGCAGCTGGACCATGCCGCGCCGCTCGATGAACGCAGCAAAATGGGCACGGTAGGCGCGGTGGCGCTGGATAAAGCCGGTAACCTCGCCGCCGCGACGTCGACAGGCGGCATCACCAACAAACTTCCCGGTCGCGTCG
>NZ_QFRV01000012.1:0-85484 GCF_004136805.1 Enterobacter cloacae complex sp. GF14B | reverse complement strand
GTGTTAGGCCTGCCGCCAGCGTTCAATCTGAGCCATGATCAAACTCTTCAATTTAAAAGTTTGATGCTCAATGAATTAAACTTCGTAATGAATTACGTGTTCACTCGTTGAGACTTGGTATTCATTTATCGTCCGAGGACGTTAAGAATCCATGTCACTTTGAGTGCCCACACAGATTGTCTGATAAATTGTTAAAGAGCAGTGCCGCTTCGTTTTCGCTGCGGCGCGGGGTGTGCATATTACGCTTTCCCGCTTCAGAGTCAAGCGTTTGTTTTGCTTTTCTCTGCTGACCCGGCGGCTTGCGTGCCGTTGTTCCGTGTCAGTGGAGGCGCATTATAGGGAGTTCTTCTGAAGTGACAAGAGGAAATTTAAAAAAAATTTCTGACCGTGTTTTTTTTCACCAAAAGCGATGAGATCCAGCTACAAATTGTTCTATTTGATGTATCTGCAACCACAATCACACCTGAGATGGCATAATTAGCCGCATCAATATCTAAGGAATAAAAGCGATGCCATTAAGCGCACAACAGCTGGCAGCTCAAAAAAACCTGTCCTATGTGCTGGCAGAGAAACTGGCGCAGCTGATCTTAGCGGGTAAATATGCTCCAGGTAGCATCCTGCCCAGCGAGATGGAGCTGGGAGATCAGTTTGGCGTTAGCCGTACAGCCGTTCGCGAAGCGGTAAAAACATTAACGGCGAAAGGGATGGTGCTTCCACGCCCGCGCATTGGCACCCGCGTTATGCCTCAGGGAAACTGGAACTTTCTCGATCAGGAGTTGCTCACCTGGTGGATGACCGAAGATAACTTTAATCAGGTCGTCGATCACTTTCTGGTCATGCGCAGCAGTCTTGAACCTCAGGCCTGTCTGCTTGCCGCCACGCTCGGCACAGCAGAGCAAAAAGCGCAGCTCAATACTTTGATGGAAGAGATGGTGGATCTGAAAAAGCACTTTAACCGCGAGCGCTGGATAGCGGTCGATATGGCCTGGCATGAACATATCTATAATATGAGCGGAAATCCTTTCCTGACCTCCTTTGCTTCTTTATTCCATTCTGTGTACCACACTTACTTTACCTCTATCACACAGGATGAGGTGGTGAAGCTGGATCTGCATCAGGCGATAGTCGATGCCATTCAGGAGAGCGACGGGCAGCGAGCCCTGAGTGCGTGCCAGGCGTTGCTGGCCGCGCCAACCCACCAGCAGGTAAATAAATGACAGAGAAAAAAGCACGCAGTATGGCCGGATTGCCGTGGATTGCAGCCATGGCGTTCTTTATGCAGGCACTTGATGCCACTATCCTCAATACCGCCCTTCCCGCCATAGCACAAAGCCTTAACCGCTCCCCGCTGGCGATGCAATCCGCCATCATCAGCTACACCCTGACGGTGGCGATGCTTATTCCGGTCAGCGGCTGGCTGGCCGATCGTTTCGGCACGCGTAAAGTATTCATGCTGGCGGTGACGTTGTTCACCCTCGGTTCTCTGGCTTGCGCCCTCTCCACCTCTCTGACGGAACTGGTTATCTTCCGCGTTCTACAGGGGATAGGCGGCGCGATGATGATGCCCGTCGCGCGTCTGGCGTTATTGCGCGCCTATCCGCGCAGCGAACTGCTCCCGGTGCTCAACTTTGTGACTATGCCGGGGCTGGTCGGCCCGATACTTGGCCCGGTTCTCGGTGGCGTACTGGTGACCTGGGCAAGCTGGCACTGGATCTTCCTTATTAATATTCCGATTGGTGTGGCAGGGCTGATTTATGCCCGTAAATATATGCCGAACTTCACCACGCCAAGACGCAGCTTCGATATGGGCGGCTTCTTCCTGTTTGGCCTGAGCCTGGTCCTGTTCTCCAGCGGGATGGAGCTGTTTGGCGAGAAAATCGTAGCGACGTGGCTGGCGCTGGCCGTCATCCTTAGCGGGATTCTGCTGTTCCTTCTATATATACGTCATGCGCGTCGCCATCCGACACCGCTTATCTCTTTATCTCTGTTTAACACCCGAACGTTCTCCGTCGGGATTGCGGGCAACATTGCCTCACGTCTGGGCACGGGCTGCGTACCGTTCCTGATGCCGCTGATGCTCCAGGTCGGTTTCGGCTATCCGGCCCTGATTGCTGGCTGCATGATGGCGCCCACGGCGATGGGCTCGATTCTGGCAAAATCGACGGTCACGCAGGTGCTGCGCTGGTTTGGCTATCGTAAGACGCTGGTTGGCGTGACGATCTTTATCGGATTGATGATTGCGCAGTTCTCTCTGCAATCTGCGGCGTTACCAATCTGGATGCTGATCCTGCCGCTGTTTGTGCTGGGTATGGCCATGTCGACGCAGTTTACGTCGATGAACACCATCACCCTTGCGGACCTCACCGACGAGAATGCCAGCAGCGGCAACAGCGTACTGGCGGTCACTCAACAGCTGTCGATCAGCCTCGGGGTTGCCGTGAGCGCGGCGGTACTGCGGTTTTATGAAGGGTTTGACGGTACAAATACCGTTGAGCAGTTCCACTATACCTTTATCACCATGGGCGCGCTTACCGTGGTATCGGCGGTGGTCTTTATGTTGTTAAAACCAAAAGACGGCCGGAACCTGATTAAAGAGCGTCACAAAGAGAAGGCTAAACCGAACCGCGTTCCATCAGAACAGGAGTAAGCTGCAAACGTTGCTGTTGCAGCGTGGGCTGGGCCATGCGGTGGATCAACACATCGATGGCCAGCTCGCCCAGTTCATCTTTCGGCTGATGGATGGTGGTCAGCGGCGGCGTCATGTAGCGCGCCAGTTCGATATCATCGTAACCGACGATCGCCATGTCGTCCGGGACACGTAATCCCGCCTGATAAAGCGCCTGATAAGCTCCGAATGCCATCGCATCATTACCGATAAACACCGCCTGCGGGCGCGGCTCTTGCGCCAGCAGTTTCTGCATTGCTTCAAATCCACCGTTAAATTCGAAATCGCCGGTGATGCGATAGCCATCAGGAATGGCAAGCCCCGCACGTTCCATGGCCGAAAGATAGCCTTCCAGACGCAGGCGCGCCGGGGTTTTATCCAGCGGGCCGGTAATACAGGCAATGCGGGTATGACCTTTATCGATCAGATGCTGAGTCGCCATATCGCCGCCCAGCAGCGAGTTATCCTGGATCAGATCGCTGGTGCCGTCGAACGGCGCCCAGTCCATCATCACCGTGGGAATAGAAGGGTAGCGCTGGATGATCTCTTTCGAAGGTTGATGCGTTTCGGTACAGAGCAGCAGCAGCCCGTCGACGCGCTTTTGCATCAGCGTTTCCAGGTTACGGTTCATGCGCTGCTCATCGCCTTCGGTATTGCACAGCACCAGGCTGTAGCCGCGCTCGAAGCAGCTGCGCTCCACGCCGCGCACCAGTTCAGAATAGAAAGGATTGGTACTGGCCGTGATCAGCATGCCGATGGTGCGCGTCTGGTTAAGCTTAAGGCTGCGCGCCAGCGCGGACGGCGCATAGTTGAGTTCTTTAATTGCAGCGTCAACTTTCTCCCGAATCGCCTCGCTGACGAAGCGATCGTTATTGATAACGTGGGAAACAGTCGAGGTAGAAACGCCCGCCATACGGGCGACATCTTTCATTGTGGCCAAGCGTTACCCCTGCTGACTTAAGAATTCATCAATCTCTTTACGCCATGGAACAGAAGGCTGAGCGCCTTTACGCGTCACCGCGATCGCAGCGGCGGCATGCGCGAAGCGGATCGCGTCATCCATTGCTTTTCCTTCCAGCAGCGCCGTTACCAGCGCACCGTTGAAGGTGTCTCCTGCGGCGATGGTATCAATGGCTTTGACCTTAAAGCCCGGCACGCGACGACCTTCGCCATTGACGCTAGCCCACACCCCACGGCTGCCGAGGGTGATGATCACGGTGCCGATGCCTTTATCATGCAGCGCAAGCGCGGCACGCGCTGCATCGTCATCATTTTCGACACGGATACCCGTCAGCTTTTCCGCTTCGGTTTCGTTCGGGGTGATAATATCCACCAGCGCCAGCAGCTCGTCTGATAATACACGGGCAGGTGCCGGGTTAAGTACGACAGAGGTATGATTTTCATGCGCAATTTTCGCAGCGGCCAGCACGCTTTCAACCGGTGACTCCAGCTGCATCAGCAGGGCTTCCGCTCCGGCGATGATTCCACGCTGCGCTTCGACGCGTTCAGTCGTTAACGCGGCATTAGCCCCTGCATGAATACCGATGACATTCTCACCTTCCGCATTGACGAAAATCAGCGCCACGCCGGTAGATTCCCCTGCAACCACGCTGACGGGTGCGATGTCGATGTTGTCGCTTGCGAGCTGTTTGCGTACGCGCTCGCCGGTATCGTCATCACCCGTACAGGCGATAAACGCGATATTCGCCCCGCTGCGTCCGGCGGCAACCGCCTGGTTTGCGCCCTTACCGCCGAACGCCACCTGATACTGATTGCCGGTGACGGTTTCGCCCGGAGTGGGGAACGTTTCAAGGTTAAGAATGTGATCGGCATTGATACTGCCAAGGACGACGAGGTTGCCTGCGGTTTTCATGTATTGAGGTGTCCATCTGAGAGCGCCACCGGTATTACCCGGTGGCGTATGCCACACTTTTCTTTTATTTGGTGTCCCTCAGGCAGCCAGCGACTGCCTGAATCGCCTTTACTGCTTAATGACCAGTTTCAGGTCAACAGGATATTTGGCCTGAACTTTTTCGCCCTTCAGCACTTTATCGGCAGTTTGCACGCCTGTCGCGCCAATCTGCTCAGGCAGCTGAGCGATGGTCGCAGCCAGTTTGCCATCATTTACTGCTTTTTCACCATCCGGCGTGCCGTCAAATCCGACAACCATCACATCTGATTTACCCGCAGTCTGGAGCGCACGCAGCGCACCGAGCGCCATTTCGTCGTTCTGTGCGAATACCGCCTGCACATCAGGATGCGCGGTCAGCAGGTTCTGCATGACGTTCAGACCCTTTGTACGGTCGAAGTCTGCCGGCTGGCTCGCCAGCACGTTGAATTTGTGCGCCGCTACAGCCTGCTGGAAACCCTCACCACGTTCACGGGCCGCGGAAGTCCCGGCGATACCCTGCAACTCAATCACTTTCGCGCCTTCACCGGCTTTCTTCGCGATGTAGTCGCCGGCGATTTTTCCGCCCAGTACGTTATCAGACGCAATGTGGCTGACCACATCCCCTTTCGTTGCCTGACGGTCAAGGGTGATTACCGGGATCTTCGCCTGGTTTGCCATCTTCACGGCATTACCGACCGCGTCGGAATCGGTTGGGTTGATCAGCAGGATTTTGGTGCCACGAACGGTTAAGTCCTGAACGTTAGCCAGCTCTTTCGCCGGGTTGTTCTGAGAATCCAGCACCACCAGGTTGTAGCCCAGTTTATCTGCTTCTTTCTGCGCGCCATCCTTCAGGGAGACGAAGAACGGGTTGTTCAGGGTAGAGACAACCAGCGCGATGGTGTCCTTCGCCATGGCGTTAGCACTTACGGTTGCGCTCAGCGCGACAGCAGAAACCAGGGTAGCCAGTTTTTTCATGTTCATATCTAAGATGTCCTGTAGTGTCGTCAGTTACTGTTTTTTGTTGTCTACCAGTACCGCCAGCAAAATCACCACTGCCTTAACGATCATCTGGTAATAGGAGGAAACACCTAACAAATTCAAACCATTATTCAGGAAACCGAGGATCAGTGCGCCGATCAATGTCCCAACAATGCGACCTTTACCGCCCGCAAGGCTCGTACCGCCCAGAACCACTGCCGCGATGGCATCCAGCTCATAGCCCGTACCCGCCGTTGGCTGTGCGGAAGAGAGGCGCGCCACTTCGATGATGCCCGCCAGAGACGCCAGCAGGCCGCACAGGGAGTAAACGATAATTTTGACTTTATTAACGCTGATACCGGACAGGCGCGTTGCCGCTTCGTTACCGCCCAGCGCATATATATAACGACCCAGACGGGTATGGTGCAGCATGTACCACGCCGCCAGGAAAACGATAGCCATGATCCAGACCGGGGTCGGGACACCCAGCGGGCGACCGATACCGAACCAGCCAAACAGATCGGCGTTATCGGTAAAGCCGGTATTAATCGGGCTGCCGTTGGTGTACACCATGGTCACACCGCGCAGCAGCAGCATCATCACCAGCGTGGCGATGAACGCCTGAACGCGACCTTTCGCCACAATTACGCCGGTTACGGCGCCAATTGCCGCACCTGCCGCCAGCGCAGCGGCAACGGCCACCAGCGCGTTGACCTCAATACCGACAATCGACGCGGCGATCGCGCCGGTGAGGGCCAGCAGGGAACCGACGGACAGATCGATACCCGAGGTCAAAATCACCAGCGTCATCCCCACCGCCATAATGGCGTTGACAGAGGTCTGCTGAAGAATGTTGAACAGGTTATTGACGGTAAAAAAGTTCGGGCTCATGGTCGAGACAATCGCGATCAGCACCAGCAGGGCAATCAGCGATTTTTGTTCCATCAGCCATGCCTTTGTGAAATAGCGGCGACCAGAAACAGCCTGGGTAGTCATCTTCTTACTCCTGATTCACGCGATTAAGCTTGCCCACAGCGGCAGCCATCAGAACTTCCTGGGTGGCCTGCTCGCGAGTGAATTCACCACCGAGATGCCCTTCATGCATGACGATAATGCGATCGCTCATGCCTAATACTTCTGGCATCTCGGAAGAGACCAGAATGATGCTCAGACCGTCGGCCTTGAACTGGTTAATCAGCTGATAGATCTCTTTTTTCGCGCCCACGTCCACGCCGCGGGTGGGCTCATCGAGGATCAGTACTTTCGGGCGCGTCATCAACCCGCGGGCAATCGCCACTTTCTGCTGATTACCGCCGGACAACAGGCCAATCGCCTGCTCCATCGATGGGGTTTTAACGTTAAAGAGACGGATAAAATCGCTGACCGCCTGCTGCTCATCTTTGTGTTTCAGGCTGCCGCCGCTGCGGCTGAAATAGCCTAGCGCAGTCAGGGACATGTTCTCTTTTACCGACATGCCCAGCACTAAGCCGTCGCGTTTGCGGTCTTCGGAGATATAGACGATGCCGTTCGCCAGACCATCCTGCGGGGAGCGGGTGACCACTTCATGGCCGTCGAGGGTGACATACCCACTGGTGCGCGGCAGCGCGCCGTACAACACTTTCATCAGCTCGGTACGTCCCGCGCCCATCAGACCCGCCACGCCCAGGATCTCGCCCTGGCGCAGGGTAAAGGTCACGTCGTTCACACCCGGGCCGCAGAGGTTATCCACCTTCAGGCGAATCTCACCCGGCGCTTTATCCAGATGCGGATACTGATCTTCAAGCTTGCGTCCCACCATCATTTCGATGAGCGTATCTTCCGTCAGCGTGGCCACTTGTCGCTCGGCAATAAACTGCCCGTCGCGGAAGACGGTGACGTCATCGCAGATTTCAAAGATCTCTTTCATGCGGTGAGAGATATAGACAATCCCGCGCCCCTGCGATTTCAGCTCGCGGATAACGCGGAACAGGGATTCGGTTTCGGTATCGGTCAGGGCGTCGGTCGGTTCATCCATAATGATGACCTTCGACTCGAAGCTCAGCACCTTCGCGATTTCCACCATCTGCTGATCGCCGATGGAAAGGTCGCCCACCAGTCGGTCGCTCTTAAAGCGCAGATTCAGCTTCGCCAGCAGTTTGTCCGCTTCGGCATACATGGTTTTCCAGTCGATTTTGCCAAACCGGTTCACAAACTCACGACCGAGGAAGATGTTCTCCGCAATGGTGAGCTGCGGGATCAGGTTCAGCTCCTGGTGGATGATGCCGATGCCCGCTTCCTGAGAGGATTTCGGGCCGTTGAAGGTGGTCTCTTTACCCAGCCACAGCAGCGAACCGGCATCGCGTTGGTAGATACCGGTCAGCACTTTCATCATGGTGGATTTGCCGGCGCCGTTTTCGCCCACCAGCGCCATGACGCGCCCGGAATAGACGTTCAGCGCCGCGCCGGAGAGGGCTTTTACGCCCGGGAACGACTTATCGATCCCTTTGAGTTGCAGTAATGCGTCCATGATGGCCTCAGAAGGTGACGCCAGCACAGAGAATGATATTCGCATACGGGGAACACTCCCCGCTGCGAATCACCGCCTGACTGTCTGCGGTTTGTTGTTTGAACTGCTCGTGCGTTGTGTAACGAATTTCTATGGTGTTTCCCTGGTGCTGTTGCAGTTGCTCAATGTGGCTGAGCAACGTTTCGTGGAGTTGCGGATTATGTTGTTTGATTTCCGCGGCGAGAATGGCCGCCTCAACCTGCATCTCCGCGGTGACCACTTCCAGTACCTGCATGAACGAGGGTACGCCCTGCGTTAACGCCATATCGATACGGGTTGTGCTGCGCGGAACCGGTAAGCCTGCATCGCAAACCACCAGCGTATCGGTATGCCCAAGACGGGAAATCACCGATGAGATTTCTGAGTTGAGTACTGTGCCTTTCTTCATTTTTTGCTCCACTAGCGAAACGTTTCGCTAAAAACAGTGTAGCCGCAGAAGTGTTCAGAAAACCATCATGACGTAACGGATTTGTGATCAACGTCGAAACGTTTCGCTAAGTGAAATGCAGAGGAGGTAAATGCAAAACGGTAACCGTCAGGTTACCGTATTTTATGGTTGCGCCCTCTCCCTGTGGGAGAGGGTCGGGGTGAGGGCATCAGCCCGCACGGAGTCTTAAATCTCGACCTGCGTGCCCAGCTCAATCACGCGATTAGGCGGGATCTCAAACTGGTCAGGCGCACGCAGGGCGTTACGTTGCAGAATGAGATACAGCTTGCCGCGCAGGCGCAGATACCATGGGCGCTTGCCGATGATCAGCGACTCGTGGGACATAAAGAACGACGTCTCCATCATGCGGCAACTCAGGCCTTCCAGACCGCAGCGGTGGAACACCTCTTCCACGTTCGGCGTTTCGCGCCAGCCGTAGCTTGCCACCACGCGCCAGAAGGTTGGCGACAGCTGTTCAATCTGTACGCGACGCACGTTGTGAACGTACGGCGCATCTTCAGTACGCAGCGTCAGCAGGATCACGCGCTCGTGCAGCACTTTGTTGTGCTTGAGGTTATGCATCAGCGCAAACGGGATTACGTTCAGCGCGCGAGACATATACACCGCCGTGCCCGGCACGCGCACCGGTGGGGATTTCTCCAGCGAGGCGATCATGGCCTCCAGAGAGTTACCGTGCTCATGCATACGACGCAGCAGGCGGAAACGTTCGCTCTTCCACGTCGTCATCACAATAAACATCACCAGACCCAGCGTCAGCGGCAGCCAGCCACCGGAGACAATCTTGTCGAGATTCGCAGAGAACAGCGGCACGTCGATACAGAGGAAGCCAACCAGGATCAGCCCCACGAGGAACTTATTCCAGTGCCAGTTACGGTACGCCACGGTGGTGGAGAGAATAGAGGTCAACACCATCGTTCCGGTTACCGCGATACCGTACGCCGCCGCCAGATTACTGGAGTGCTCAAAGCTGACGATGACAATCACCACCGCGAAGTAGAGCAGCCAGTTGACGAACGGAATGTAGATCTGGCCAGACTCCATCTCTGAGGTATGGATAATGCGCATTGGGGAGAGATAACCCAACCGCACGGCCTGACGCGTCAGGGAGAATACGCCGGAAATGACAGCCTGAGAGGCAATGACCGTCGCCAGCGTCGCCAGGATCAGCATCGGAACCAGCGCCCAGTCCGGCGCCAGCAGGAAGAACGGGTTTTTAATCGCTTCAGGGTGTGCAAGCAGCAGCGCGCCCTGACCGAAGTAATTCAGCACCAGTGAAGGCAAGACCACGCTAAACCATGCGACGCGAATAGGGAGTTTCCCGAAGTGGCCCATATCCGCATACAGCGCTTCAACACCGGTAATGGAAAGTACCACCGCGCCCAGCGCCACAAACGACACCACTTTATATTCCAGGAAGAAATGCACCGCCCACAATGGGTTCAGCGCGTGCAGGACATCCGGGTTGGCGATAATACTGCGTAAGCCCAGCGCCGCCAGGATCAGGAACCAGGCCAGCATAATAGGCGCGAACAGCTTACCCACCAGCCCGGTACCGTGTTTTTGTATAGCAAACAGTAACGTCAGCACGATAATAGCGAGTGGCACCACCCACGTATCAAGCTGTGGCGCGACAATCTCCAGCCCCTCTATGGCCGACATTACCGAAATCGCCGGCGTAATCACGACTTCTCCATAGAAGAAGCTGCCGCCAATCAGGCCAATGATGACCAGCACGGAGGTCATTCTTGCAGACGTATTGCGCCCGGCAAGGGACATCAGGGTCAGAATACCGCCCTCGCCCGCGTTATCAGCCCGCATAACGAAAGAGAGATACTTAAGGGAGACCACCAGGATCAGCAGCCAGAAGATGAGCGAGAGGAAACCAAATACGGCGTCACGCTCTACACCAAAACCAAACTGACCGGACAGACATTCACGAAGCGTATAAAGCGGGCTGGTGCCGATATCACCGTAGACAACCCCGATCGCCGCAAGCGTTACTGCGGGTAATGATTGCTTATTATCAGTGCTCATAGACTAGTCTTTTCGTTTGAATAACAAATGTGTGCTTAGTCCCTTGGCCCACAAAAAGCGCACAGTATGCACGATTCAATGCAAAATCGTACCCCTAAATGCAGCCACATTAATGTAGCGCAAAGAAAATAGCGCCGCACTTCAGCCTATTACCAGGCCAGACCGAAACGTCTATACTCGCTTCAATTAGCCGCCACGACGGCGAAAGGATGCAAAACTATTATGGCTCACTCACATTTATTAGCAGAAAGAATTTCCCGCCTTAGCAGTGCGCTGGAAAAAGGCCTTTACGAGCGTAGCCACGCCATTCGTCTCTGTTTACTGGCGGCGCTGAGCGGGGAAAGCGTGTTTCTGCTGGGGCCGCCGGGCATTGCCAAAAGTCTGATCGCACGCCGCCTCAAATTCGCTTTCCAGAACGCGCGCGCATTCGAGTATTTGATGACGCGCTTCTCCACGCCGGAAGAAGTTTTCGGCCCACTCTCCATTCAGGCGCTAAAAGATGAGGGACGCTATGAACGTCTGACGGCGGGCTATCTCCCGGAAGCGGAAATCGTCTTTCTTGATGAGATCTGGAAAGCCGGCCCGGCCATTCTGAATACCCTGCTGACGGCAATTAACGAACGCCGATTCCGCAACGGCGCCAGCGAAGAGAAGATCCCCATGCGCCTGCTGGTGGCCGCGTCAAACGAATTGCCCGAAGCCGACAGCAGCCTGGAAGCGCTGTATGACCGTATGCTGATCCGCCTGTGGCTGGATAAAGTCCAGGATAAATCAAACTTCCGTTCTATGCTGGTAAGCCAGCAGGATGAAAACGAAAACCCGGTGGCAGCGTCATTGCAGGTCACGGACGAGGAATACCACCAGTGGCAGGAGGAGATCGGCAAGATAAAACTGCCCGATCCCGTTTTTGAGCTGATCTTCATGCTGCGCCAGCAGCTTGATTTACTGCCCTCCGCGCCGTACGTCTCCGATCGTCGCTGGAAAAAAGCCATTCGTCTGCTCCAGGCAAGCGCGCTGTTTAGCGGCCGCGATGCTGTCGCTCCCATCGATCTGATCCTGCTGAAAGACTGCCTGTGGCATGACGCAGAAGGGATGAATCTGATGCAGCAGCAGCTGGACGTTTTGATGACCGGACACGCGTGGGGTCAGCAATCCATGCTTAATCAACTGGGGGCGATTGCTCAACGTCGCCTTCAGCTCCAGCAGCAGCAAAGTGACAAAACCGCGCTGAAGGTGAACCGTCTTGGCGGGATGTTTGCCCGTAAACCGCACTACGAACTGCCAGCCGGGCTGACTGACGCCTCGCTCACGCTTCTTCTTCAGCAGCCGCTGAAGCTTCATGATATGCAGGTTGTGCATGTGACTATCGAACGCGTTGCGCTGGTTCAGTGGCTGGATAAGGGCGGTGAGATCCGCGGTAAACTCAACGGTATCGGCTTTGCACAGCCGTTGTCGATGGAAGTCGACAGCAGCCAGCACCTTGTGATCCGCGACGTCAGCCTTCAGGGATCGCGCCTGGCGCTGCCGGGCACGGCCTCCGACACTGTGCCGGAGGAGATCAAACAGCAGCTCGACGCGCTGGATAACGAATGGCATCAGCAGCACACCCGCTTCAGCGAGCAGCAGAAATGCCTCTTTATCCATAGCGACTGGTTAGGTCGCATTGAAGCCAGCTTGCAGGATGTCAGCGCGCAGATTAAACAGGCGCGTCAATGCTAACGCTGGACACGCTTAACGTCATGCTGGCGGTTAGCGAGGAAGGGTTGATCGAAGAGGTCGTCATTACCCTGCTCGCTTCACCGCAGCTGGCGGCCTTCTTTGAAAAATTCCCGAAGCTCCGAAAAGCAATGACGGACGATCTTCCCCGCTGGCGCGATAACCTGCGCCAGCGGTTTAAGGAGACGGAAGTCCCACCGGAACTGACAGAGGAAGTGGCTGGTTACCAGCAGTGCCAGCGGCTTTCAACGCCGCAGTTTATTGCCCAGCTACAGCAAACTCTGACGCTGCTTGATAACGTTCACTCCCCGTTTGCCAGCCAGGCCAGAGCGCTGGTCACGGACAACCCCAGCTTCACTTCCGCCCTGCATACGCTGTTTTTACAGCGCTGGCGACTGAGCCTTGTGGTCCAGGCCACGGCCCTCAATCAGCAGTTGCTGGACGAAGAGCGCGAACAGTTGCTCAGTGAGGTCCAGGAGCGAATGACCCTGAGCGGCCAGTTAGAACAGGTGCTGGTGGAGAATGAAAACGCCGCTGGTCGACTCTGGGATATGAGTGCCGGCCAGTTAAAGCGGGGCGATTATCAGCTGATCGTGAAGTACGGCGACTTTCTGGCGCAACAGCCGGAGCTGATGAAGCTCGCAGAACAGCTCGGCCGCTCCCGGGAGGCCCGGTCGGTCCCAAAGAAAGATGCGCCGATGGAGACCTTCCGAACGCTGGTACGCGAACCCTCCACCGTACCGGAGCAGGTGGACGGGCTACAGCAAAGCGATGACATCCTGCGCCTGCTGCCAACGGAACTCAGCACGCTGGGAATGACCGAACTGGAGTATGAGTTTTATCGTCGGCTGGTGGAAAAACAGCTCATTACCTATCGACTGCATGGCGAAGCCTGGCGCGAGAAGATCAGCCAGCGTCCGGTGGTGCACCAGGATTTTGATGAGCAACCGCGCGGCCCATTCATTGTTTGCGTCGATACGTCCGGATCGATGGGGGGCTTTAATGAACAGTGCGCAAAAGCGTTCTGCCTGGCCCTGATGCGCGTGGCGCTCGCCGATCGTCGTCGCTGCTACATCATGCTCTTTTCCAGCGAAGTGGTGGGGTATGAACTGACCAGCCCGCAGGGGCTGGAGCAGGCGATCCGCTTTTTAAGCCAGCGCTTTCGCGGCGGCACCGATCTGGCCAGCTGTTTTCGCAGTATCATTGAGCGCATGCAGGGCGGTGACTGGTACGACGCGGATGCGGTGGTGATTTCCGATTTTATTGCCCAGCGGCTGCCGGACGAGGTCGTGAATAAAGTGAAGGAGATGCAGCGCGTGCACCAGCACCGTTTCCATGCCGTGGCGATGTCTGCACATGGAAAACCCGGCATCATGCGCATCTTCGATCATATCTGGCGCTTTGATACCGGGTTGCGTAGCCGCCTGCTCAGACGCTGGCGACGTTAATTAAAGAAGAGAACCGACGCTCTCACGTACCTGCTGCGGCCAGACCCCACACTGCACCTGACCGATATGGGACAGTTGCAACAGCAGCATGGTCAGACGAGACTGGCCAATACCACCGCCGATGGTCTGCGGCATTTCACCGCGCAGCAGCGCCTGGTGCCATTCCAGTTGCAGACGATCCTCATCACCGGTCACGGCCAGCTGACGCTTCAGTGCTTCAGCATCCACGCGGATCCCCATTGAAGAGAGTTCAAACGCATCTTCCAGAACCGGGTTCCAGACCAGAATATCGCCGTTCAGACCAGCATATTCGCTTTCGCCCACTGTGCTCCAGTCATCGTAATCCGGCGCACGGACGTCGTGACGTTTACCATCAGACAATTTTCCGCCAATGCCGATCAGGAATACCGCGCCAAGCTCTTTGGCAATCGCGCGTTCACGGCCTTTGGCATCCAGATCCGGGAAACGGCTCAGCAATTCCTGACTGTGAACAAAGTGGATCGTTTCCGGCAGGAACGGTGCCAGACCAAACTCTTTGCTTACGGCCGCTTCGGTCGCTTTGATCCCGGCGTAGATCGCCTCAACGGTAGACTTCAGCGTGCCAACGTGGCGCTCGCCGTCACCCATTACGCGCTCCCAGTCCCACTGGTCAACGTAGACAGAGTGAATTGGGGAGAGACGGTCTTCATCGGGGCGAAGGGCTTTCATGTGCGTGTAAAGCCCTTCGCCCGCGCTGAAGTCGTGTTGTCCCAGGGTTTGACGCTTCCACTTCGCCAGGGAATGAACCACTTCGAACTGGGCGTCTGGCAGTGTTTTCACTTTTACCTGTACCGCTTTTTCGCAACCAGACAAGTTATCCTGCGTCCCGTCACCCACGCGGCTCAGAATCGGCGCCTGAACTTCAATAAGGCCAAGCTTCTCTTCCAGCTGGCGGGAAAAATGGGATTTAACGAAACTGATCTGGCGTTGTTTTGCGATGTAAGCGGTTTTCATTATTTATACTCCTGCGTCCTGTTGATACTGATTAAGCAACAGAACAGGCGCTTAATTCAATAACTCATCAACAAAAAGCCTCCTTCACTTTTGATTCGTTAAAATAAGACGCTAGAATAGAAGGAATCATTAATCTTCATAAGAAAAACCTATGGAAAATTATCAGATCGACAATCTGGACCGCGGCATTCTGGAAGCGCTCATGGCCAACGCACGCACCGCGTATGCCGAACTGGCTAAACAATTTGGCGTCAGCCCGGGGACCATTCACGTTCGCGTAGAGAAAATGAAGCAGGCCGGGATTATCACCGGCGCACGCATTGATGTCAGCCCGAAGCAACTCGGCTACGACGTCTGCTGCTTCATTGGCATTATTCTGAAAAGCGCCAAAGATTACCCCTCCGCGCTGGAGAAACTGAACGCGCTGGATGAAGTCACCGAGGCGTACTACACCACCGGGCACTACAGCATCTTTATAAAGGTCATGTGCCGATCCATTGACGCCCTCCAGCAGGTACTTATCAACAAGATCCAAACAATCGATGAAATTCAGTCCACTGAAACCCTGATCTCCCTGCAAAACCCGATCATGCGTACTATCCGCCCGTGATCGGGCAATTTCATTCCCACATTTTCCACAGGTAGATCCCAGCTCGTTCACAGCGTACAATGGCCGCCTCTTTATCTGAGCGAGCGATCAATGGCGGACATTACTCTTATCAGCGGCAGCACCCTGGGCGGTGCGGAATATGTAGCGGAACATCTGGCTGAGAAGCTGGAAGACGCGGGCTTTTCTACACAAACGCTGCACGGACCGCTGCTGGAAGATCTCCCGACTGACGGGGTCTGGCTGCTGATCACCTCCACGCACGGCGCGGGCGATCTGCCAGATAACCTGCAACCTTTATATGACGAACTGCTGGAACAACAGCCCGATCTGTCAAACGTCCGGTTTGGCGCTGTGGGGATAGGTAGCCGTGAATATGACACTTTCTGTGGCGCCATAGAGAAAGTAGAAGCTGCGGTGACCGCCTGCGGAGCAAAACAGCTGGGTGAAACGCTGAAGATCAACATCCTCGATCATGATATTCCCGAAGATCCAGCCGAGATCTGGCTCGCGGAATGGAAAAATTTACTCAAAAACGATTAAAGATCGTGCGAACAGATGTGGATAACTCTGGTTAAAAGCTCGTATTAAGCCGTAGTTATCCAAATAACAACGTTGGTTTAGTTTTTGACCTGTGTATAAAGTGGCGATCTGATCCCAGCTTATACGGTCCAGGATCACCGATCATTCACAGCAAACGATCCTTCCTAACTGCATGATCTTATTTATGGGATCGGACTTATCCACAAAGGTCTGCGATCCTAATAAGAGATCACAATAGAACAGATCTCTAAATAAAAAGATCTTCTTTTTAATAGCCCAGGATCCCAATGCTTTCTCGAAAGACTAAAGTTGAGTAGAATCCACGGCCCGGGCTTCAATCCATTTTCATACCGCTTTACGCGAGGCAGACCACCATGTTTTATCAGGATCCTTTTGACGTCATCATCATTGGCGGGGGTCACGCAGGCACTGAGGCCGCAATGGCCGCAGCGCGAATGGGTCAGCAGACCCTGCTTTTGACACACAATATCGACACGCTGGGACAAATGTCCTGTAATCCGGCGATTGGCGGCATTGGGAAAGGACACCTGGTAAAAGAAGTGGATGCACTTGGCGGCCTGATGGCGAAAGCGATCGATCATGCAGGCATCCAGTTTAGGATACTAAACGCGAGTAAAGGTCCGGCTGTTCGCGCCACCCGTGCACAGGCAGACCGTGTGCTTTACCGTCAGGCTGTGCGCACCGCGCTGGAAAACCAACCGAACCTGATGATCTTCCAGCAGGCGGTAGAAGATCTTATCGTGGAGAACGATCGTGTTGTTGGTGCCGTGACCCAAATGGGTCTCAAATTCCGCGCAAAAGCGGTGGTGCTGACGGTCGGGACATTCCTCGACGGTAAAATCCATATTGGTCTGGACAATTACAGCGGTGGTCGTGCTGGCGATCCGCCGTCAATTCCGTTATCTCGTCGTCTGCGTGAGCTGCCGCTGCGCGTAAGCCGCCTGAAAACCGGCACGCCGCCGCGTATTGATGCGCGCACCATTGATTTCAGCGTGCTGGCACAGCAGCACGGCGATAACCCGATGCCGGTGTTCTCGTTCATGGGCAATGCGGCGCAACATCCGCAGCAGGTGCCGTGCTACATCACGCACACCAATGAAAAAACCCATGACGTGATCCGCAATAATCTCGATCGCAGCCCAATGTATGCTGGTGTGATCGAAGGGATTGGCCCGCGTTATTGCCCGTCGATCGAAGACAAAGTGATGCGCTTTGCCGATCGTAATCAGCACCAGATCTTCCTCGAACCGGAAGGGCTGACCTCTAACGAAATTTACCCGAACGGCATCTCCACCAGCCTGCCGTTCGACGTGCAGATGCAGATTGTGCGTTCAATGCAGGGCATGGAAAACGCGAAGATCGTTCGTCCTGGCTACGCTATTGAGTACGATTTCTTCGATCCGCGTGACCTGAAGCCGACGCTGGAAAGCAAATTCATTCAGGGTCTGTTCTTCGCAGGCCAGATTAACGGCACCACCGGGTACGAAGAAGCTGCCGCGCAAGGGCTGCTGGCCGGTCTGAACGCCGCTCGCTTCTCTGCCGAGAAAGAGGGCTGGGCACCGGCGCGTTCTCAGGCTTACCTGGGCGTTCTGGTCGACGATCTCTGCACGCTGGGGACCAAAGAACCGTACCGCATGTTTACTTCTCGTGCGGAATATCGCCTGATGCTGCGCGAAGACAATGCCGATCTGCGTCTGACCGAGGTGGGCCGCGAGCTGGGTCTGGTGGATGACGAGCGCTGGGCGCGCTTCAACGAGAAGCTGGAGCGCATTGAACAGGAACGTCAGCGCCTGAAAACCACCTGGGTGAATCCGCAGGCGGAAACTGCTGCTGAAGTGAATGCTCACTTAACAGCACCGCTGTCGCGCGAAGCCAGTGGGGAAGATCTGCTGCGCCGTCCTGAAGTCACCTACGAGAATCTGGTCAAACTGACGGCGTTCGCACCGGGCCTTGAAGACGCTGAAGCTGCCGAGCAGGTCGAAATTCAGGTGAAGTACGAAGGCTACATCGCGCGTCAGCAGGATGAGATCGAAAAACAGCAGCGCAACGAAAACACGCTGCTGCCGGAAATGCTGGACTACCGTCAGGTGACGGGCCTTTCCAACGAAGTGATCGCTAAGCTGAACGATCACAAACCTGTGTCGATTGGCCAGGCCTCACGTATCTCTGGCGTCACACCTGCCGCGATTTCGATTCTGCTGGTGTGGCTGAAAAAGCAGGGCATGCTGCGCCGTAGCGCGTAATGCTCTGTAAATAGCCCGGTGGCGCTGCGCTTACCGGGCCTACTGAACCCGTAGGGCGGGTTAGCGAAGCGCCACCCGCCACTTAAGTTTCTCAACAGGTATCCACCGTGCTCAATAAACTCTCTCGTCTGCTGGAACAGGCAGGTATTTCGCTCACCGATCACCAGAAAAATCAGCTGGTGGCCTATGTCGATATGCTGAACAAATGGAATAAAGCGTACAACCTCACCTCCGTACGCGATCCCAACGAGATGCTGATTCGCCATATTCTCGATAGCATCGTCGTGGCGCCGTATCTGAACGGTGAACGTTTTATCGATGTGGGCACCGGTCCGGGCTTGCCGGGCGTTCCGTTGTCTATTGTTCGACCGGAGAGTCATTTCACGCTGCTGGACAGCCTGGGCAAGCGCGTACGCTTTTTACGCCAGGTTCAGCATGAGCTGAAGCTGGAAAACATTACGCCCGTACAGAGCAGGGTAGAGGAGTTCCCGGCAGAGCCACCGTTTGACGGTGTTATCAGCCGCGCGTTTGCCTCACTCAATGACATGGTGAGCTGGTGCAAACACCTGCCAGCGGAGAAGGGGCGTTTTTATGCGCTGAAAGGGCAACTTCCGGGGGACGAAATCGAGCAGCTTCCGGACGGTTTTGTTGTCGAATCCATTGAGAAACTCCAGATCCCTCAGCTCGAAGGTGAGCGTCATCTGGTGATAATTAAGCCAAACACTTTTTAAAAAATTAATAAAAAATGTGGAATTTGTGCTGTTCTGATCGTGTTAAAAAGCAGCACATCCAGTCTGATTTGGTCGTCGTTAATTTAACCTTGTTGTTACCATGGATTTTCTTATGGTTAACCTGACGTGATTCGTTCACTCAGAGGATAGTCAACCATGAAATTATCAGTCTGCTAAAAGTGGGTAAAAGCAACAAGAATGGAATGTTAAATATTTATTAAGAATGTCAATAAAAGGTTTTTGTTGTATACGGCTCTGTTTTAAAAATAGTTGCGGTTTTTTTGCTTTAATTTCATGCAGATGAAATTAATCGTTTTACGTCTTTGATAAATACCATTTTATCGCAAATGTGTATTTTGTGATCTCGTGCACGCTTTATCACCAACGTTTCCGCGCTGTTTGCAGTTTTGCCTGAAGGTCAACGCTTGGGTCAAAAGTTGAAAAATAGGACTGGGGAAAAATATTTAAACATTTATTCACCTTTTCGCTACTTAATGTTTGAAATCACGGGTACGCACCGTATAATTTGACCGCTTTTTGATGCTTGACTCTGAGCCTTAAAGGACGTTTTATACGACACGCGGCATACCTCGAAGGGAGCAGGAGTAAAAACGTGATGTCTGTGTCGCTCTTGAGTAGAAACGTTGCTCGTAAGCTTCTGTTCATTCAGTTTCTGGCTGTGATAGCAAGTGGACTGCTGTTTAGCCTCAAAGACCCCTTCTGGGGCATCTCCGCCGCGTGCGGAGGTTTGGCGGTGGTTCTGCCAAACGTGTTGTTTATGATTTTTGCCTGGCGTCATCAGGCGCATACACCTGCCAAAGGCCGCGTGGCCTGGTCCTTCGCTCTCGGCGAAGTGTGTAAGGTGTTGCTGACCTTTGCTCTACTGGTGATGGCGCTGGCGGTTTTGAAAGTGGTATTCATGCCGCTGATAGCAACGTGGGTTTTGGTGCTGGTGGTACAAGTTCTGGCTCCAGCTGTAATCAATAACAAAGGGTAAAAGGCATCATGGCTTCAGAAAATATGACGCCGCAGGATTACATAGGTCACCATCTGAATAACCTTCAGCTGGACCTGCGTACATTCTCGCTGGTGGATCCACATAACCCCCCGGCCACCTTCTGGACGATCAACATCGACTCCATGTTCTTCTCGGTGGTTTTGGGTCTTCTGTTCCTGGCCATGTTCCGTAGCGTTGCTAAAAAGGCGACCAGCGGTGTTCCAGGGAAATTCCAGACGTTCATCGAGATGATCATCGGCTTCGTCCATGGCAGCGTGAAAGACATGTACCATGGTAAGAGCAAACTGATTGCTCCGCTGGCCCTGACCGTGTTCGTTTGGGTCTTCCTGATGAACCTGATGGACCTCCTGCCTATCGATTTCTTACCTTGGATCGGTGAGCACGTACTCGGCCTGCCTGCACTGCGCGTGGTTCCGTCTGCCGACGTGAACATCACCCTGTCGATGGCGCTGGGCGTATTTATCCTCATTCTGTTCTACAGCATCAAAATGAAAGGCGTAAGCGGCTTTGTGAAAGAGCTTACCTTGCAGCCGTTCAACCACTGGGCGTTTATTCCGGTCAACCTGATCCTGGAAGGCGTGAGCCTGCTGTCCAAACCTGTTTCACTGGGTCTGCGACTGTTCGGCAACATGTATGCGGGTGAGCTGATTTTCATTCTGATCGCGGGTCTTCTGCCGTGGTGGTCACAGTGGATTCTGAATGTGCCATGGGCCATTTTCCACATCCTGATCATTACGCTGCAAGCCTTTATCTTCATGGTTCTGACGATCGTCTATCTGTCGATGGCGTCTGAAGAGCACTGATTTTTTACCAACACTACTACGTTTTAATTGAAACAAACTGGAGACTGTCATGGAAAACCTGAATATGGATCTGCTGTACATGGCTGCCGCTGTGATGATGGGTCTGGCGGCTATCGGTGCTGCGATCGGTATCGGCATCCTCGGGGGCAAATTCCTGGAAGGCGCAGCGCGTCAACCTGATCTGATTCCTCTGCTGCGTACTCAGTTCTTTATCGTTATGGGTCTGGTGGATGCAATCCCAATGATCGCTGTAGGTCTGGGTCTGTACGTGATGTTTGCTGTCGCGTAGTAGTTGTTTTAAAACCCCAAGCCACAGAAATTTAAGAGGTATTGTGCTGTGAACATGAACGCAACAATCCTCGGCCAGGCCATCGCGTTTATTCTCTTTGTCTGGTTCTGCATGAAGTATGTATGGCCGCCTTTAATGGCTGCCATCGAAAAACGTCAGAAAGAAATTGCTGACGGTCTGGCTTCCGCAGAACGCGCTAAGAAAGATTTGGACCTTGCACAGGCCAACGCGACAGACCAGCTGAAAAAAGCGAAAGCTGAAGCTCAGGTAATCATTGAACAGGCTAACAAACGCCGTTCTCAGATCCTGGACGAAGCCAAAGCTGAAGCAGAACAGGAACGTACTAAGATCGTGACACAGGCTCAGGCTGAAATTGAAGCTGAGCGTAAACGTGCTCGTGAAGAACTGCGTAAGCAGGTTGCGATTCTGGCTGTTGCTGGCGCCGAGAAGATCATCGAACGTTCCGTGGATGAAGCTGCTAACAGCGACATCGTGGACAAACTTGTCGCTGAACTGTAAGGAGGGAGGGGCTGATGTCTGAATTTGTTACGGTAGCTCGCCCCTACGCCAAAGCAGCTTTTGACTTTGCTGTCGAACACCAAAATGTCGATCGCTGGCAGAATATGCTGGCGTTTGCCGCTGAGGTGACGAAAAACGAACAAATGGCCGAGTTGCTTTCCGGTGCGTTAGCACCTGAAACTCTCGCCGCGTCGTTTATCGCCGTGTGCGGAGAGCAACTGGATGCCAACGGCCAGAACCTGATTAAGGTGATGGCAGAAAATGGTCGTCTCCGTGTGCTCCCGGATGTTCTCGAGCAGTTTGAGCACTTACGTGCCCTTAGTGAAGCTACCGCTGAAGTTGAAGTAACTTCCGCGACTGAACTGAGTGACGAACAGCTTGCGAAAATCACCGCCGCGATGGAAAAACGTCTGTCACGCAAAGTTAAGCTGAATTGCAAAATCGATAAGTCTGTAATGGCAGGCGTAATCATCCGCTCGGGTGATATGGTCATTGATGGCAGCGTACGCGGCCGTCTTGAGCGCCTTGCAGACGTCTTGCAGTCTTAAGGGGACTGGAGCATGCAACTGAATTCCACCGAAATCAGCGAACTGATCAAGCAGCGCATTGCTCAGTTCAATGTTGTGAGTGAAGCTCACAACGAAGGTACTATTGTTTCTGTAAGTGACGGTGTTATCCGCATCCACGGCCTGGCCGATTGTATGCAGGGTGAGATGATTTCCCTGCCGGGTAACCGTTACGCTATCGCACTGAACCTGGAGCGCGACTCCGTAGGTGCCGTTGTGATGGGTCCATACGCTGACCTCGCCGAAGGCATGAAGGTTAAGTGTACTGGCCGTATTCTGGAAGTGCCGGTTGGCCGTGGCCTGCTGGGTCGTGTTGTTAACACCCTGGGTGCGCCAATCGACGGTAAAGGTCCGGTTGAGCACGATGGCTTCTCCCCAATCGAAGTTATCGCACCAGGCGTTATCGACCGTCAGTCAGTTGATCAGCCAGTACAGACGGGTTATAAGTCCGTTGATGCCATGATCCCAATCGGTCGTGGTCAGCGTGAACTGATCATCGGTGACCGTCAGACCGGTAAAACCGCGATGGCAATCGACGCCATCATCAACCAGCGTGACTCCGGCATCAAATGTGTGTACGTGGCTATCGGCCAGAAAGCGTCCACCATTTCCAACGTGGTTCGTAAACTGGAAGAGCACGGCGCACTGTCTAACACCATCGTTGTGGTAGCAACCGCGTCTGAATCTGCTGCACTGCAATACCTGGCACCATACGCCGGTTGCGCAATGGGCGAATACTTCCGTGACCGCGGTGAAGATGCGCTGATCGTATACGATGACCTGTCTAAACAGGCTGTTGCTTATCGTCAGGTTTCCCTGCTGCTCCGTCGTCCACCAGGACGTGAAGCATTCCCGGGCGACGTATTCTACCTCCACTCTCGTCTGCTGGAGCGTGCTTCCCGCGTTAACGCGGAATACGTCGAGAACTTCACCAAAGGTGAAGTGAAGGGTAAAACGGGTTCTCTGACCGCGCTGCCGATCATTGAAACCCAGGCGGGTGACGTTTCTGCGTTCGTTCCGACCAACGTAATCTCCATTACCGATGGTCAGATCTTCCTGGAAACCAACCTGTTTAACTCCGGTATTCGTCCGGCGGTTAACCCGGGTATCTCCGTATCCCGTGTGGGTGGTGCTGCTCAGACCAAGATCATCAAGAAACTGTCCGGTGGTATCCGTACCGCGCTGGCACAGTATCGTGAACTGGCTGCGTTCTCTCAGTTCGCATCCGATCTGGACGAAGCAACCCGTAAACAGCTGAGCCACGGTCAGAAAGTGACCGAGCTGCTGAAGCAGAAACAGTACGCGCCAATGTCTGTTGCTCAGCAGGGCCTGGTACTGTTCGCGGCTGAACGCGGTTACCTCGAAGATGTGGAACTGGCGAAAATCGGTAGCTTCGAAGCCGCTCTGCTGGCTTACGTCGACCGTGATCACGCTCCGCTGATGCAAGAGATCAACCAGACCGGTGGCTATAACGACGAAATCGAAGGCAAGCTGAAAGCTATCCTCGATTCCTTCAAAGCAACCCAATCCTGGTAATCGTCCGGCGGCTTGTCTCAGGACAAGCCGTCTGGCATTGAGGAGAAGCTCATGGCCGGCGCAAAAGAGATACGTAGTAAGATCGCAAGCGTCCAGAACACGCAAAAGATCACTAAAGCGATGGAGATGGTCGCCGCTTCCAAAATGCGTAAATCGCAGGATCGCATGGCGGCCAGCCGTCCTTATGCAGAGACCATGCGCAAAGTGATTGGTCACCTTGCAAACGGTAATCTGGAATATAAGCACCCTTACCTGGAAGAACGCGACGTTAAGCGCGTGGGCTACCTGGTGGTGTCGACTGACCGTGGTCTGTGTGGCGGCTTGAACATTAACCTGTTCAAAAAACTGCTGGCGGATATGAAAGGCTGGTCCGATAAAGGCGTTCAGTGCGATCTGGCACTGATTGGCTCTAAAGGCGTCTCTTTCTTTAACTCCGTTGGTGGCAACATTGTCGCTCAGGTGACCGGTATGGGTGATAACCCGTCCCTGTCCGAACTGATCGGCCCGGTTAAAGTGATGTTGCAGGCCTACGATGAAGGCCGTCTGGACAGACTGTACGTTGTCAGCAACAAATTTATTAACACCATGTCTCAGGTGCCTACGCTCACTCAGATGCTGCCGTTACCGGCATCAGAAGATGACGAGCTGAAACAGAAAGCCTGGGATTACCTGTATGAACCCGATCCGAAACCGCTGCTGGATACCCTGCTGCGTCGTTACGTTGAATCTCAGGTTTATCAGGGCGTTGTAGAAAACCTGGCCAGCGAGCAGGCCGCACGAATGGTGGCGATGAAAGCCGCGACCGATAATGGCGGCAGCCTGATTAAAGAGCTGCAGTTGGTTTACAACAAAGCTCGTCAGGCCAGCATTACTCAGGAACTCACCGAGATCGTCTCGGGGGCCGCCGCGGTTTAACCAGGTTTACGAATTACGTAGAGGATTCAAGATGGCTACTGGAAAGATTGTCCAGGTAATCGGCGCCGTGGTGGACGTCGAGTTCCCTCAGGACGCCGTACCACGCGTGTACGACGCGCTTGAGGTACAGAATGGTAACGAGAGCCTGGTGCTGGAAGTTCAGCAGCAGCTCGGCGGCGGTATCGTGCGTACCATCGCCATGGGTTCTTCCGACGGTCTGCGTCGTGGTCTGGAAGTAAAAGACCTTGAGCACCCGATCGAAGTCCCGGTAGGTAAAGCAACACTGGGTCGTATCATGAACGTATTGGGTCAACCAATCGACATGAAAGGCGACATCGGTGAAGAAGAGCGTTGGGCTATCCACCGCGCGGCACCTTCCTACGAAGAGCTGTCCAGCTCTCAGGAACTGCTGGAAACCGGCATCAAAGTTATCGACCTGATGTGTCCGTTCGCGAAGGGCGGTAAAGTCGGTCTGTTCGGTGGTGCGGGTGTAGGTAAAACCGTAAACATGATGGAGCTGATCCGTAACATCGCGATCGAGCACTCCGGTTACTCCGTGTTTGCGGGCGTAGGTGAACGTACTCGTGAGGGTAACGACTTCTACCACGAAATGACCGACTCCAACGTTCTGGATAAAGTATCCCTGGTTTACGGCCAGATGAACGAGCCACCAGGAAACCGTCTGCGCGTTGCGCTGACTGGCCTGACGATGGCTGAGAAGTTCCGTGACGAAGGCCGTGACGTTCTGCTGTTCGTTGATAACATCTACCGTTACACCCTGGCCGGTACTGAAGTATCTGCACTGCTGGGTCGTATGCCTTCAGCGGTAGGTTATCAGCCTACGCTTGCGGAAGAGATGGGTGTTCTTCAGGAACGTATCACCTCTACCAAAACTGGTTCTATCACCTCCGTTCAGGCGGTATACGTACCTGCGGATGACTTGACTGACCCATCTCCAGCCACCACCTTTGCTCACTTAGATGCAACCGTGGTACTGAGCCGTCAGATCGCGTCTCTGGGTATCTACCCGGCCGTTGACCCGCTGGACTCCACCAGCCGTCAGCTGGATCCACTGGTTGTTGGCCAGGAGCACTACGACACCGCGCGTGGCGTACAGTCCCTGCTGCAACGTTATCAGGAACTGAAAGACATCATCGCCATCCTGGGTATGGATGAACTGTCTGAAGAAGACAAACTGGTGGTAGCACGTGCGCGTAAGATCCAGCGCTTCCTGTCTCAGCCGTTCTTCGTTGCGGAAGTATTCACCGGTTCTCCAGGTAAATACGTTTCCCTGAAAGACACCATCCGTGGCTTTAAAGGCATCATGGAAGGCGAATACGATCACCTGCCAGAGCAGGCGTTCTACATGGTTGGTTCCATCGAAGAAGCCGTGGAAAAAGCCAAAAAACTTTAACGCCTTAATCGGAGGGTGATATGGCAATGACTTACCACCTGGACGTCGTCAGCGCAGAGCAACAAATGTTCTCTGGTCTGGTCGAGAAAATCCAGGTAACGGGTAGTGAAGGTGAACTGGGTATTTTCCCGGGTCACGCACCGCTGCTCACCGCCATTAAGCCTGGTATGATCCGCATCGTTAAACAGTTCGGTCATGAAGAGTTTATCTATCTGTCCGGCGGCATTCTTGAAGTGCAGCCAGGCAGTGTGACCGTTCTGGCCGATACCGCTATTCGTGGCCAGGATCTCGACGAAGCGCGAGCCCTGGAATCGAAGCGTAAGGCTGAAGAGCACATTAACAGCTCTCATGGTGACGTGGATTACGCTCAGGCGTCTGCGGAGCTGGCCAAAGCGATCGCGAAACTGCGCGTTATCGAGTTGACCAAAAAAGCGATGTAACACCGGCTTGAAAAGCACAAAAGCCAGTCTGGATCCCAGGCTGGCTTTTTTTTTTCGGCCTTAATTCATGATGAAAAAGATGTAGAATTTTAAGCATCAAACGTTTTTACTTCTCACACAAACTACCGTCAGGATGCGTATGTTAAACAGTGCGATGAGCGTGGTGATCCTTGCCGCAGGCAAAGGTACCCGCATGTATTCCGATCTGCCTAAGGTGCTCCACACGCTGGCAGGAAAGCCAATGGTTCAGCATGTTATTGATGCAGCGAATGAATTAGGCGCCAGCCAGGTGCATCTGGTTTATGGACATGGCGGCAATCTGCTGAAAAAAACGCTGCGTGACGACAATCTCAACTGGGTGCTTCAGGCAGAACAGCTGGGTACGGGTCATGCAATGCAGCAGGCTGCACCCTTCTTCGCTGATGATGAAGATATCCTGATGCTCTACGGCGACGTCCCGCTGATCTCCGTTGAAACCCTTACTCGGCTGCGTGAAGCCAAACCGCAGGGTGGCATCGGTTTGTTGACCGTCGTGCTGGACGATCCAACCGGCTATGGCCGCATTACGCGTGAAAACGGCAACGTGACGGGGATTGTTGAGCATAAAGATGCCACTGACGAACAGCGCCAGATTCAGGAGATCAACACCGGCATCCTGATTGCGAACGGTGCGGATATGAAGCGCTGGCTGTCCAGACTCAACAATAACAACGCGCAGGGTGAATACTACATCACCGACATCATTGCGATGGCTTACCAGGAAGGGCGTGAGATTGCTGCCGTTCATCCGGCGCGTATCAGCGAAACGGACGGGGTAAACAACCGTCTCCAGCTTTCCCGTCTTGAGCGTATTTACCAGTCCGAGCAGGCAGAAAAGCTGTTGCTCGCGGGCGTTATGCTGCGCGATCCGGCGCGTTTCGATCTGCGTGGCACGCTGACCCACGGGCGCGACGTTGAAATAGATACTAACGTTATCCTGGAAGGTAACGTCACGCTGGGCAACCGCGTCAAAATCGGCACCGGCTGTGTGATTAAAAACAGCGCGATCGGTGACGACTGCGAAATCAGCCCGTACAGCGTGGTGGAAGATGCCCATCTTGAGGCGGCCTGTACGATTGGCCCATTTGCGCGTCTGCGCCCGGGCGCTGAGCTGCTGGAAGGTGCTCACGTAGGTAACTTCGTGGAAATGAAAAAAGCGCGTCTGGGTAAGGGCTCTAAAGCGGGTCATCTGACCTATCTGGGCGATGCGGAAATTGGCGACAACGTAAACATTGGTGCAGGGACGATTACCTGTAACTATGACGGCGCCAATAAGTTTAAAACCATCATTGGTGATGACGTGTTTGTAGGCTCCGATACCCAGCTGGTGGCGCCTGTTACCGTGGGCAAAGGCGTGACCATTGCCGCCGGGACAACCGTTACGCGCGATGTGGCCGAGAACGAGCTAGTGTTAAGCCGCGTTCCGCAGGTCAGCAAGCAGGGCTGGAAACGCCCGGTGAAGCAGAAGTAACGGATTTATACCCCTCACCCTAACCCTCTCCCCACAGGGGAGAGGGGATTGTTCGGTGCGGTGTTTTTCTCCCTCGCCCCTTTGGGGTGAGGGCCGGGGTGAGGGGATAACATAATCCTCCCCCCACAAGCAGTACCCATAAAAATAACCCCACTCTCTACAAGGCTCGGGGCGCCCGGAAAGGGCAAATACAGGTCAGCGACAACGCATGGCATAACGCCATAATCAGGAAATATAACTATGTGTGGAATTGTTGGCGCAGTTGCGCAGCGTGATATTGCTGAAATCCTTCTCGAAGGTTTACGTCGTCTGGAATACCGTGGTTACGACTCAGCCGGGCTGGCTGTCGTTGATGCAGAAGGTCATATGACCCGTCTGCGCCGTCTCGGTAAAGTACAGATGCTGGCCCAGGCTGCGGAAGAACATCCGCTGCACGGTGGCACCGGTATTGCGCATACCCGCTGGGCGACCCACGGTGAGCCATCTGAAGGCAACGCACACCCGCATGTGTCTGAACACATCGTGGTCGTGCATAACGGCATTATCGAAAACCACGAACCGCTGCGTGAAGAACTGAAAGCGCGCGGCTATACCTTCGTCTCTGAAACCGACACCGAAGTGATTGCTCACCTGGTGCACTGGGAGCTGGCAAAGGGCGGTACACTGCGTGATGCGGTGCTGCGCGCTATCCCTCAGCTACGTGGTGCTTACGGTACGGTGATCATGGATTCCCGCGACCCGTCCACGCTGCTGGCCGCGCGTTCCGGTAGTCCGATGGTGATTGGTCTGGGCATGGGTGAAAACTTTATCGCTTCCGACCAGCTGGCGCTGCTGCCGGTTACCCGTCGCTTTATCTTCCTCGAAGAGGGAGACATTGCCGAGGTGACACGTCGCAGCGTGACCGTATTCGACACGAAAGGCGAGCAGGTTAAGCGTCAGGAGATCGAATCAAACCTGCAATACGACGCGGGCGACAAAGGCGCTTACCGTCACTACATGCAGAAAGAGATCTACGAACAGCCAAACGCCATTAAAAACACCCTGACTGGTCGCATCAGCCATGGTGAAGTGGATCTGAGCGAGCTGGGCGCCAATGCCAACGAACTGCTGAGCAAAGTCGAGCACATTCAGATCGTGGCCTGCGGTACCTCTTACAACTCCGGTATGGTCTCGCGCTACTGGTTTGAATCCCTGGCGGGTGTGCCGTGTGATGTGGAAATCGCCTCTGAGTTCCGCTATCGCAAATCTGCGGTGCGTCGTAACAGCCTGATGATCACCCTTTCTCAGTCTGGCGAAACGGCCGATACCCTGGCGGCGCTGCGTCTGTCTAAAGAACTGGGTTACCTCGGCTCGCTGGCCATTTGTAACGTGCCGGGCTCATCGCTGGTGCGTGAATCCGATCTGGCGCTGATGACCAAAGCGGGTACCGAAATCGGCGTGGCCTCCACCAAGGCGTTTACCACTCAGCTGACGGTTCTGCTGATGCTGGTGGCGAAACTGGCGCGTCTGAAAGGTGAAGATGCCTCTGTTGAGCATGACATCGTTCACGGTCTGCAGGCGCTGCCGAGCCGTATTGAGCAGATGCTCTCTCAGGACAAACGCATTGAAGCTCTGGCGGAAGATTTCTCTGACAAACATCACGCCCTGTTCCTGGGCCGTGGCGATCAGTATCCGATTGCGCTGGAAGGCGCGCTGAAGCTGAAAGAGATCTCTTATATTCACGCTGAAGCCTATGCGGCAGGCGAGCTGAAGCATGGCCCGCTGGCGCTGATCGATGCGGATATGCCAGTTATCGTGGTGGCACCTAACAACGAACTGCTGGAAAAACTGAAATCTAACATCGAAGAAGTGCGCGCCCGTGGTGGTGTTCTGTACGTCTTTGCGGATAAAGATGCCGGTTTCGCCAGCAGCGACAACATGCACATCATCGAGATGCCGCATGTGGAAGAGGTGATTGCGCCGATCTTCTACACCGTACCGCTGCAACTGCTGGCTTATCACGTCGCGCTGATCAAAGGCACCGACGTAGACCAGCCACGTAACCTGGCTAAATCGGTTACCGTTGAGTAATCACTTCCTGTAAAAAGGCTGCCATTTGCGTGGCAGCCTTTTTATTGGTTGCTACTTCTTTACACGCCTCATTTTTACTTTCTTGTGTACCCTATGGCGTAAAATGTTTCATGTAAAACATGTGGTTACATTTTTTTCGCTCTCCGTTTTTTGGACTTGTGCTGTTGCAAAAACGATCAAATAATAATTGTTTATTATTAAGATATTAATATATTCCTAAAATAATCCTCCTGCCAGTAGATATCGCATTTATTGTTTGTGGCTGATATTTATAACATGATTGAATCTGATACATTTCATTCATCCTTCTTAAAATAAAATATTACAAGCTGGAAAACTTATTTGTCAGAGGCGTTTTTAGGATCGTAATATTACGCCGCTTCAAATTTAATCATTTTATTTGGTTAATAAATAAAATATCAGCGATATAAAATTAATAGGGGTTGTCATGAAACTAAATGCTATCGCCAGCGCAATAATCTTGTCTTCATCCATATTATCTGGTGCTGCTCTGGCATCTGATGGTACTGTACATTTCCGTGGTGAGATCATTGATAGCGCTTGTGAAATTACCACCGTTACGAAAGAACAAAACGTTGATTTAGGTAAAGTCAGTAAAACGGCATTCAACGGTGTAGGCAGCACCTCCGCACCAACGCAATTCACTATCAGCCTGGAGAAATGCCCGCCAACCTATACCAAGGCATCGGTTCGATTTGACGGTACTGAAGCTGGCAATGGCGATCTGGCGATAGGTAACCCGGAAAAAACAGGCACGCCAGGCGACTTTACGGGTACAGGCGACGCGGTCACTGCAACGGGCGTAGCGATTCGTATCTATAACCGCGCAGACAACTCTCAGGTTGAGTTATACAAAGATTCTGCCACAACTGATATTGTGGATACTAAGGCCGATTTAAAATTCATTGCACGTTATATTGCAACCTCTACGACCGTAACGCCAGGTACAGCTAACGCTGACTCTCAGTTCACCGTTGAATATGTGAAATAATTACATTTATTAGTTAAAAGACGCCCTTATTCTCGTTGCTAATAATAAACATTTTAAGGGCGTCAACTAATGAGAGGCTGTATGGTTGCTTTTACACGTTTATTTAAAACATTCATGGCTGCGACAATGTGTCTCAGCTCGTCAATAGCCTGTGCAGGCATCATTGTCGGCGGCACGCGCGTCATTTTTTTGGCTGATAGTCCTGATGCCACCATATCGATTTACAACAAAGAGAGCGATCTGCCGTACCTGATACAAACCTGGGTCGACCCCTTTGACAAAGAAGATAAACATAAACCGCCTTTTACCGTCATACCACCCGTTTCCAGGCTTGAGCCAATGCAAGAAAAGGTCTTACGCGTACTTAAAATGGCCGGGACGTTGCCCACCGATCGCGAATCCGTTTTTTGGCTGAACATAAAAAATATTCCGCCATCCAGCAGTAAAAAAGAGACCAGCTCGCTGGAAATTGCGATTAAGACACGTATCAAACTGTTCTGGCGACCGGCGGCTATTACGTTAATCCCTGAGAAGGCGGTAGCGAACGTCGCATGGTCAAAACAAGGTCGGCAACTTATTGTTCAGAATAATAATCCTATCCATATCAATATCATGGATGTATCAGTTGATGGTAAAGACATACCAGTCAATATGATCAAACCCTTTGAAAAACTCTCGCTGACATTACCACCAGGAAGTGCAGGCCATACGCTTGTTTGGCGTTTTATTAATGATTACGGCGCCGTCAGCAACCCAGTAAAACAGGTGCTTTAATATTCTGATAGGGATGTCTTAATGATTGGCTTACGTCACTGCATTGCCATGATATCGGGGTTATGTCTGAGCATTCCTGTTCAGTCATTAGCACAGGACAGCCTGTTTAACCCGAAACTTCTGGAAATCGATCATCCGGTCGATGTCGATATTCGTCAATTTAACCGTTCCAACGCGCTTCCCCCTGGCAGCTATAAAGTTGATGTATTCATTAACGGCAAATTTTTTGAACGTAAGGAAGTGACGTTTGTGCAGGATGCTCCCGAGGACGAACTCCATCCTTGCTACGTCGCTATCAATGATGTCCTTATATCTTACGGCGTAAAGGTTGAGGCGTTGAAAACGCTGCGTGGAGTGGATAGCACCGCCTGCGTCAACCCCGCTCCGTTGGTGGAGGGATCACGCTGGCTATTCGACGGCAACAAGCTGGTGTTGAACATCTCCATTCCACAAATTTATCTTGATTCAGCGGCGTATGATTATATTAGTCCCTCGCGATGGGATGAAGGCATTAACGCCTTGATGACCAACTATGACTTTTCCGGTTCGCATACTCTTCGATCAAATTATGATTCTGAGGAGGATGACAGCTACTACCTGAATTTGCGCAATGGTCTTAATCTCGGGTCCTGGCGGCTTCGCAACTACAGCACAGTGGATTCGACAGCAGGCAGCGCTGAGTACCACTCCATCAGCAGCTATGTGCAGCGAGATATCGCCGCGCTACGCAGCCAGATCATGGTTGGCGATACCTGGACCGCAAGCGACATCTTTGACAGTACGCAGATCCGCGGTGTCAGACTCTATACCGATGACGACATGCTACCGTCCAGTCAGAATGGCTTTGCGCCGATAGTGCGCGGTATCGCAAAAAGCAACGCGACCGTGACGATCCGCCAGAATAACTATGTGATCTATCAGTCGGCGGTACCGCAGGGCGCGTTTGAAATCACCGATCTGAATACCACCAGCGGTGGCGGCGATCTGGACGTAACAATCAAAGAGGAAGACGGCAGCGAGCAGCGTTTTACACAGCCTTACGCTTCTCTGGCAATACTGAAACGCGAAGGACAGACCGACGTTGATGTCAGCGTCGGTGAAATGCGCGCTGAGAGCGGCTTTACACCCGATGTGTTACAGGCGCAGGTATTACACGGGATGCCGTGGGGATTAACGCTCTACGGTGGAACGCAGGTTGCGCAAGATTATGCCTCCGCAGCTATAGGGATGGGGAAGGATATGGGTGCGCTGGGTGCGATGTCGCTAGATATAACCCAGGCTCGCTCGTCTTTTGACAATGGCGACGAGGAAAAAGGGCAATCATACCGTTTCCTCTATTCCAAACGATTTGATGATACAGATACCAATTTTCGTCTCGTAGGATACCGGTACTCTACAGAAGGCTTTTATTCACTAACCGAGTGGGCATCTCGCCAGAATGATGTTTCTGATTTCTGGAACATGGGAAACCGGCGTAGTCGCCTGGAAGGTACCTGGACCCAATCGTTGGGGCCCGATCGGGGAAATTTCTACCTGACGCTGAGCCGTCAGCAGTACTGGCACACCGATGAGGTCGAGCGTCTGCTTCAGCTTGGTTACAGCAATAACTGGCGGCAGATATCATGGAACCTGACATGGAATTATACCGACTCGATCAACCGCTATTCCAGCGGCAGCCACAGCGACGACTACACCGATAGCGAACATATTTTTATGTTCACGGTTTCTTTGCCGCTCTCTGGCTGGTTGGAAGGGAGTTACGTTAACTACTCCATGACCCAGAATAATCATAACGACAGTAGCATGCAGGCCGGGATCGGCGGCACTCTGTTGGAAGGCCACAATCTGGCGTATAGCGTGCAGGAGTCCTGGACGAATACATCGAATAATACCCATAGCAGCAATGCCAGCCTGAACTACGACGGCACCTACGGATCGGTAAATGGCAGCTACGCCTATAGCCAGGATTCGCAGCGTATAAACTACGGGGCGCGTGGCGGTATTCTGATTCACCGCGACGGCGTGACCTTTTCCCAGGAGTTGGGTGAAACGGTGGCGCTAGTGGAAGCGCCAGGAGCGGGCGGCCTGTCGGTTGAAAACACGACCGGGGTAGCGACGGACTGGCGTGGATACACCGTCAAAACGCAGCTTAATCCTTACGAAGAAAACCGTATAGCGATTAACAGCAACTATTTTTCACGTGCTAACGTCGAACTGGATAATACCGTTGTTAATCTTGTACCTACCCGCGGCGCGGTAGTGAAAGCAGCGTTTAAAACTCGCATCGGCTATCGCGTTTTATTCAGCGTCATTATGGCTAACGGCAAACCTGCGCCGTTTGGCGCAATGGCGACGGCCGATCTGGATACGGGAACGGTAACCGGGATTGTGGGGGATAACGGCGAGCTTTATCTTTCAGGAATGCCCTTAGTTGGCCGTTTTAATATTACTGGTCAATCCATCTGCCAGGTTGAGTATCATCTCGAAGCGCCAAAGGACAATGGGCTGTTACAACTGCCGGTAACATGCGCTAATAACGGAGTATCAAATTGAATATCGTTAAATTAATCATCGTGCTGTGCATCTGCGCAGTGTGCCAGCACGCATGGTCTGCGGATACATATTGCGAAGCTAAAGGCGGTACACACCACAGCATACTTTCGTTTTCCGGCACTACGCTCAGCGCCTCACAGAATAAAGCTGGCCAGACAATTAGCAAACAAGTAGATAACGGTGGTCAGTATGAAGGGGTATGCCACTGTAATCGCGATTATAACTATGTTTACTTTACAGCCAAAGATAACCCCGCCTTGCAGAAAAGCGTCAGCCGAAATAAAGTGCAATACTATGTATTAGATGAGTATTTAGATGTTGGATTGTCGATCATGATCATGGGGCGCGGTTATATCAACGTTCCCTTTGAGGACCGGCCTAACAACCCCAGTGGTTATTACAACTGCGTTAATTCCCTTAATACGACCACCTTTACAAGCGGTTCCGACGCAACCATTTATTTTTATGTCAAAGAACCGTTTATCGGCACCGTTACTATTCCGTTGACGTTACTCGCTTCGCTGTATGCTAATACTTCTAGTGTATTAGCCACCGACTATGGCAATAAACTGGCTGATGTTTTTATTCAAGGGGATATTACCGCGCCGCAGGAGTGTGAAGTTAACGGCGGTCAAATCATTGAAGTGGATTTTGGTAAAATCTCTGCGTCTTCATTTTCATCTGTAGCGGGCACTGGCCTTTCCGATAAGAAAATACCCATCAAGGCGTCGGTAAGATGCACTGGGATGAGCTCAGGGCAAGATGTTGAAGTTTCACTCCATGCCACCCAGGCAGGCGCGTTTTCAACCATGATTGAGACAACAAACCAGGATGTGGGTATTAAGGTCTACGACGAGTTTAATCAAGAAGTGGATGTTAACGGCGGACGCATGGAAACGGACATGGGAACCCGTTCTCGACTGGGTGTGGAGACGGGTGAGTTTAATTTTTCTGCTGCGCCGGCGAGCGCGACGGGAGCCAGGCCTGAGCCAGGAACGTTTACCGCGACTGCCACCATTACGATGGAAATTAAAAACTGATTCGTCAACGGCTGTTTATGACAGCCGTTGTCATATTGCGCTTTTTGAACCAGACTAAACATGCTTATTGTGACAATTTTATGGCAGGGGGTTGAATATATAATTATCATTTTCAATGACTTATATCCAACGCCTTGATTGTCATAAAACTGTCATATTTCGTACATTTATCTGTCACCTGTTTGTCCTATTTTGCTCATCGTAGCCACTTAAACAATGATTTACGAAATCCTTGCAGGAGACATTATGAAAGTTATGCGTACCACTGTCGCAACTGTTGTCGCCGCGACCTTATCGATGAGCGCTTTCTCTGCCTTCGCAGCAGCAAGCCTGACTGGCGCTGGTGCAACCTTCCCTGCGCCGGTGTATGCCAAATGGGCGGATACCTACCAGAAAGAGACCGGTAACAAGGTCAACTATCAGGGTATCGGCTCCTCCGGTGGCGTAAAACAAATTACCGCGAATACCGTTGATTTCGGCGCATCCGACGCTCCGCTGTCTGATGAGAAACTGAATCAGGAAGGCCTGTTCCAGTTCCCGACCGTGATTGGCGGCGTTGTGCTGGCTGTTAACATCCCTGGCCTGAAATCAGGCGAGCTGGTGCTGGACGGCAAAACCCTGGGTGACATCTACCTGGGCAAAATCAAAAAATGGGATGACGAAGCCATCACTAAGCTGAACCCGGGCGTTAAGCTGCCTTCGCAGAATATCGCGGTGGTTCGTCGTGCTGACGGCTCTGGCACCTCTTTCGTGTTCACCAGCTACCTGGCGAAAGTGAACGAAGAGTGGAAATCTAAAGTCGGTTCCGGCTCTACCGTTAACTGGCCAACCGGTCTGGGCGGTAAAGGCAACGACGGTATCGCAGCCTTCGTACAGCGTCTGCCTGGCTCTATCGGCTACGTAGAGTACGCCTACGCTAAGCAGAACAATCTGGCCTACACCAAACTGGTTTCTGCCGACGGCAAACCGGTTAGCCCGACCGAAGAGAACTTCGCCAACGCCGCCAAAGGCGCTGACTGGAGCAAATCCTTCGCTCAGGACCTGACTAACCAGAAAGGTGAAGACGCGTGGCCAATCACCTCTACCACCTTCATTCTGGTTCACAAAGAGCAGAAGAAACCAGAGCAGGGCGCAGAAGTGCTGAAGTTCTTCGACTGGGCATACAAAAACGGCGGCAAACAGGCTAATGACCTGGATTACGCCAGCCTGCCAGACAGCGTGGTTGAGCAGATTCGTGCTGCATGGAAAACCAACGTGAAAGACAGCAGCGGTAAAGCGCTGTACTAACAGGATATTTTTAACGAAGATGGCGGGTGGCGCGCAGCGATCCCGCCCTACGGTTTACTCTGTAGGCCCGGTAAGCGTCAGCGCCACCGGGCATATTCGTAAGACGTCTCATAAAGAAGAGTAATTTATGGCTGCAACCAAGCCTGCATTTAACCCTCCGGGTAAAAAAGGTGACATGATTTTCAGCGCGCTGGTGAAACTGGCTGCGCTGATTGTGCTATTGCTGCTGGGCGGCATTATCGTGTCCCTGATTTTCTCCTCCTGGCCGAGCATTCAAAAATTTGGTTTCGCCTTCCTGTGGACCAAAGAGTGGGATGCGCCGAACGATATTTACGGTGCGCTGGTGCCGATTTACGGCACGCTGGTGACCTCTTTTATCGCCCTGCTAATTGCGGTTCCGGTGAGCTTCGGTATTGCCTTGTTCCTGACGGAACTGGCGCCAGGCTGGCTGCGGCGTCCGCTGGGTATCGCCATTGAACTGCTGGCGGCCATCCCAAGTATCGTTTACGGCATGTGGGGCCTGTTTATTTTTGCTCCGCTGTTTGCAACGTACTTCCAGGAGCCGGTCGGTAACGTGCTTTCTGCCGTTCCGTTTGTGGGGGCGCTGTTCTCCGGCCCGGCATTCGGTATCGGCATTCTGGCGGCGGGTGTGATCCTCGCCATCATGATTATTCCGTACATTGCGGCGGTCATGCGCGATGTCTTCGAACAAACCCCGGTGATGATGAAAGAGTCCGCCTACGGCATCGGCTGCACCACCTGGGAAGTTATCTGGCGCATCGTCCTTCCGTTCACCAAAAATGGGGTGATTGGCGGCATTATGCTGGGCTTAGGTCGCGCGCTCGGTGAAACCATGGCGGTCACCTTTATCATCGGCAACACCTACCAGCTCGATAGCGCTTCGCTCTATATGCCGGGGAACAGTATTACTTCTGCGCTGGCGAACGAATTTGCCGAAGCGGAATCCGGGCTGCACGTCGCGGCGCTGATGGAACTGGGCCTGATCCTGTTTGTTATCACCTTTATTGTGCTGGCTATCTCCAAGCTGATGATTATGCGTCTGGCTAAAAACGAGGGGGCACGCTAATGGCGACTCTCGATATGCAAAATACCGCTCAGCTTGCGGAATCCCGTCGCAAAATGCAGTCAAAGCGCCGGATTAAAAACCGCATTGCGCTGACGCTTTCCATGGCGACGATGGCGTTTGGCCTGTTCTGGCTGATCTGGATCCTGATGTCAACCATCACCCGCGGCATCGATGGAATGTCCCTGGCGCTGTTCACGGAAATGACGCCGCCGCCGAACACGGCGGGCGGTGGTCTGGCAAACGCCCTGGCGGGTAGCGGCCTGCTGATCCTGTGGGCGACCGTTTTCGGTACACCGTTGGGCATTATGGCGGGTATCTATCTGGCGGAGTATGGGCGCAAGTCCTGGATCGCTGAAGTCATCCGCTTTATTAACGACATTCTGCTTTCTGCCCCGTCGATTGTCGTGGGTCTGTTTGTTTACACCATCGTGGTGGCGCAAATGGAACACTTCTCCGGCTGGGCGGGTGTGATTGCGCTGGCGCTGTTGCAGGTGCCTATCGTTATTCGTACTACTGAAAACATGCTGAAACTGGTGCCGGACAGCCTGCGTGAAGCGGCTTACGCGCTGGGCACGCCGAAATGGAAAATGATTTCGGCGATCACCCTGAAAGCGTCCGTCTCGGGGATCATGACCGGTATCCTGCTGGCTATCGCCCGTATCGCCGGTGAAACCGCACCGCTGCTGTTTACCGCCCTCTCCAACCAGTTCTGGAGCACGGACATGATGCAGCCGATCGCCAACCTGCCGGTGACGATCTTTAAATTTGCGATGAGCCCATTCGCGGAATGGCAGCAGCTGGCCTGGGCCGGGGTGCTGATCATCACCCTTTGCGTACTGTTGCTGAACATTCTGGCGCGCGTCATTTTCGCGAAGAAGAAACACGGTTAAATTTTTACGGCGCGGCAGCTCGCGGCGCCGAATGAGGAAATGAGTCAATGAGTATGGTTGATACTGCCCCGGGTAAGATTCAGGTTCGTGATTTGAACTTCTACTACGGCAAATTCCATGCCCTGAAGAATATCAATCTGGATATCGCGAAGAACCAGGTAACGGCATTCATCGGTCCGTCCGGCTGTGGTAAATCCACGCTGCTGCGCACCTTTAACAAAATGTATTCGCTCTATCCGGAGCAGCGCGCAGAAGGTGAAATTCTGCTGGACGGTGACAACATCCTGACCAATACCCAGGATATCGCCCTGCTGCGTGCGAAAGTGGGGATGGTATTCCAGAAACCCACGCCGTTCCCGATGTCGATCTATGACAACATCGCCTTTGGTGTGCGTCTGTTTGAGAAGCTCTCCCGTGCGGATATGGACGAGCGCGTGCAGTGGGCATTGACCAAGGCCGCATTATGGAACGAAACCAAAGATAAACTTCACCAGAGCGGGTACTCTCTCTCCGGTGGTCAGCAGCAGCGTCTGTGCATTGCGCGCGGTATCGCCATTCGCCCGGAAGTCTTGCTGCTGGATGAGCCGTGCTCAGCCCTGGACCCGATCTCAACCGGGCGTATCGAAGAGCTGATCACCGAGCTGAAGCAGGATTACACCGTGGTGATCGTGACCCACAACATGCAGCAGGCTGCACGTTGTTCTGACCACACGGCGTTTATGTACCTGGGCGAGTTGATTGAGTTCAGCGATACGGATGCGCTGTTCACCCGTCCGGCGAAGAAACAAACCGAAGATTATATTACTGGCCGCTACGGTTGATTTGCCTTAGTGCATGTGGAGAAACCATGGACAACCTCAATCTTAATAAACACATTTCCGGCCAGTTTAACGCAGAGCTGGAAAGCATTCGCACCCAGGTGATGACCATGGGCGGCATGGTCGAGCAGCAGCTTTCTGATGCGATCACGGCGATGCACAACCAGGACAGCGAGCTGGCGAAGCGCGTTATTGAAGGCGACCACAACGTCAATATGATGGAAGTCGCCATCGACGAAGCCTGCGTGCGCATCATTGCGAAGCGTCAGCCGACGGCGAGCGACCTGCGTCTGGTGATGGCGATCATCAAAACCATCGCCGAGCTGGAGCGTATTGGTGACGTGGCGGATAAAATCTGCCGCACCGCGCTGGAGAAATTCTCCCAGCAGCACCAGCCGCTGCTGGTGAGTCTGGAGTCTCTCGGTCGCCACACCGTGCAGATGCTGCACGACGTGCTGGACGCTTTCGCGCGCATGGATCTGGACGAAGCGGTCCGTATCTACCGTGAAGACAAGAAAGTTGACCAGGAATACGAAGGCATAGTGCGTCAGCTGATGACCTACATGATGGAAGATTCCCGTACCATTCCAAGCGTACTCACCGCGCTGTTCTGTGCGCGCTCAATCGAGCGTATCGGTGACCGCTGCCAGAACATTTGCGAATACATCTTCTACTTCGTGAAGGGGCAGGATTTCCGACACGTGGGCGGCGACGAGCTGGACAAGCTGCTGGCGGGCAAAGATCCGAAAGAGTGATTTTTACCCTCACCCTAACCCTCTCCCACAGGGAGAGGGGACCATTCGGTTTTCTCCCTCTCCCTGTGGGAGAGGGCCGGGGTGAGGGGAAAACTCAGCGAGTAATATCCCACCCGCGCGCCTTCCACAACGCTGGCAGTTGCGCCAGATCGGTAAAGGTCGTCACTTTTGGATGATCGATCGGCTTGTTGTGCGGATCGGCGCAGAAGTAAAACACCTCCATCCCCGCATCAATCCCCGACTGCGCGCCCGCAGACGAGTCATCCACCAGGATGCAGTTCTCCACGTTGACGTTCATCGCCTTCGCCGCGTGGAACATCAATGCCGGATCCGGCTTCCAGCGCTGGATATCGTAGCCACTGAACAGTTTTTCCGGGAAGTGGTGCAACATGTTCAGCTTGCCGAGCGAGTGCTGCATTTTGCTGACCGGGCCGTTAGAGACCACGCAGATCGGCACCGTCATCGCATCCAGCAGCGTGTTAGCGCCAGCGATAACTTCCAGCTCGGCGTCGAAGAGGCGTGCGACCTCGGCGCGGTACACCGGTTCCAGATCCGCTTTCGCCAGATCCACCCCGTGCTCTTCGTTAATGATGTCGATGATCTCGTACAGCTTCACGCCCTTAAAGCGTTTAAACACCTCTTCGAGATCGAGCGTAATACCAAATTCCTGGAACATGGCGACATACGCGCGGGAACAAATGACCTCACTGTCGACCAGCGTACCGTCACAGTCGAAAAATACCGCTTCAATTCCGGACATGCCTTTCCCTTTTAACAAGTTTAACGTTTTCGTACGGCAGTTCACCGGGACGCAATCGTTGCCGTATAAGCAAAATCAATGAAAAAAGTATCCCGTAACCGCCACTATTGTCGCATTTTGGTATAGGATAGCGACGAATTTTCCCTCCTTGTTCGGAAATTGATGATGAGTCAACAACACACTACCCAGACGTCTGGTCAGGGGCTGCTTGAGCGCGTGTTCAAACTGCGCGAGCACGGCACAACGGCACGCACCGAAGTGATCGCCGGTTTTACTACCTTCCTGACGATGGTCTATATCGTTTTCGTTAACCCGCAAATTCTGGGCGTGGCTGGCATGGACACCAGCGCCGTCTTCGTGACCACCTGTCTGATCGCGGCGCTTGGCAGCATCCTGATGGGCGTTTTCGCTAATCTGCCCGTGGCGCTGGCCCCGGCAATGGGTCTGAATGCGTTCTTTGCGTTCGTGGTGGTTCAGGCGATGGGCCTGCCGTGGCAGGTCGGGATGGGCGCTATTTTCTGGGGCGCGGTCGGCCTGCTGCTGCTGACCATCTTCCGCGTGCGCTACTGGATGATTGCGAACATTCCCGTGAGCCTGCGCGTGGGTATCACCAGCGGTATCGGTCTGTTTATCGGCATGATGGGGCTGAAAAACGCTGGCGTTATCGTGGCGAACCCGGAAACGCTGGTGAGCATTGGTAACCTGACCTCTCACAGCGTGCTGCTGGGCGTGCTGGGCTTCTTTATCATCGCGATCCTGGCGTCGCGCAACATCCATGCTGCGGTGCTGGTCTCTATCATTGTGACCACGCTGCTGGGCTGGATGCTGGGTGACGTACATTACAACGGTATCGTCTCTGCGCCACCAAGCGTCTCTACCGTGATTGGTCACGTTGATCTGGCGGGCTCGCTGAACCTGGGTCTGGCCGGGGTGATTTTCTCCTTCATGCTGGTCAACCTGTTTGACTCCTCCGGTACGCTGATTGGCGTGACCGACAAAGCGGGTCTGGCGGATGAAAAAGGCAAATTCCCGCGCATGAAGCAGGCGCTGTATGTGGATAGCATCTCGTCCGTCGCTGGCTCTTTCATCGGCACCTCGTCTGTTACCGCTTACATTGAATCCTCTTCCGGTGTGTCCGTGGGCGGTCGTACTGGCCTGACGGCGGTAGTTGTGGGTCTGCTGTTCCTGCTAGTGATCTTCCTCTCTCCGCTGGCGGGGATGGTGCCACCATACGCGGCAGCCGGCGCGCTGATTTACGTCGGCGTGCTGATGACCTCAAGCCTGGCGCGCGTGAAGTGGGAAGATTTGACGGAAGCCGTTCCGGCGTTTATTACCGCGGTGATGATGCCGTTCAGCTTCTCGATCACCGAAGGTATCGCGCTGGGCTTTATCTCTTACTGCGTGATGAAGATCGGTACCGGCCGCTTCCGCGAACTCAGCCCGTGCGTGATTATTGTTGCGCTGCTGTTTGTATTGAAGATTGTGTTTATTGATTCACACTAAGATGCTGGTGGTGTCAGGTGGCGCTTCGCTTACCTGACCTACGGGCAAAGTTCCCTCTCCCTGTGGGAGAGGGTTAGGGTGAGGGCTTACGCCTTCACCCGCTTAATATAATCCCCAAACGCGGTCAGCTGGCCAGAGAGATGGTCACGCGTACTCTGATCCACCACTTCACCCGTCTGCGGGTCGACCTTGTTCTGAATCACGCCGCCCATAAATTCCGGCTTGTTCATCACCATCGCATCCAGGAACACCAGGATCTGACGCAGGTGATACTGGCAGCGCGCGCCGCCAATGGCGCCCATTGAGCTGGTCTGGATCAGCACAGGTTTACCAGACAGCGGCTGCTCCGGTAAACGGGACAGCCAGTCAATGGCGTTCTTCAGACCACCCGGCACCGAGTAGTTATACTCAGGCGTCACAATCACCACGCCGTCAGCCTGACGGATCTGCTCGGCTATCGCTTCCACGCTTTGCGGGAACCCTTCTTCCTGCTGAACGTCAGCATCATAAAGCGGGATGTCGCCAATGGACGGCAGGGCACTGATCTCCATTCCCGCAGGCGCCAGCTGCGGCAGCGTACGGGCAACCATCCCGTTAAAAGAACCTTTGCGCAGGCTTCCCAGTAACGTAACAACTTTCAACGTATCAGACATGATTACTCCTGTTTCATCATGATGACCCTGGACGGATCAGCTATGGGTGTATGCTTTTTCTGCCGGTAAACTGGTTAATCGCATCAGGCGCGCGGCGGGCTCGTTGGCGCGCTCAGGGACATCCGGAAGACTACGCCAACCGCGAATACTGTCAAATTCCCAGATTTTCAGCCGTTCGATGGCGGGGCTCACCGCAACGGACCAGATCAGTACGTCCTCAGCGTCGCTGAGCGCCTCTACCAGCGAGGCTTTTGTCGCGCGCAGGCGTCCGGAGCCGGGGAGCAGCTGCAACAGGCTGGCGTCGTCTGACGCCGCGCCGTTCAGTTTGCGGATGCTCTGGCGAAGGGTGATGAGCTGCGCTCTGGCTTCAACAGGGTCGTTCTGGTTACGTATCCACAACTTTTCATTGCTGGAGAGCGGGTATTCATCGAGCGCGTTAGCACCATGGAAGCTACGCGTGACGCGTTGCAGCTCCATATCCAGGCCACAATCACCTTCAGTCGTCAGCGCGACGCCAACAATGTTGCCGGTGTACGCAATGGAAAAATGGGGGAGTGCCGGGTCCGCAAAAACCGGGCGACCTTCTGGCTGGGTGAGTATGTCCGGTAGTTCGCTAGTGCCGTAGAGCATAAAAAGCAGTTCTGCGAGGAGCGCTCTGGAAGCTAAAAACCGCGTCCTGCGGTGTTCAGGTAGTTTGAGCGCCTCACTGTGACAGGCTGAAGAAAGTCTGGCCGATACGAGATGCCCTTCCGTTAATGTTCCTCGTGCAAAGTGCGTAGCCATTTTTCGCTCCTTGATAATGGTCGTAGTCGGTTAAACGGTTACATGATTATCGCTTAACTTAGCTTCTGTTTTAATCAGTAAATGGAAATAAGAGAAGCCTGAGCACCGAACTTTACATTATCTTAGGCAAAAACCTGATCTGGTGCGGTATACAGCGCTTTAATCGTCTCACGCAGCCAGAGGATTTTCGGATTATGGCTGTTCCGTTTATGCCAGATCAGCGTGAAGGGTACGGTGAGCTTTTCTGCCTGCGCCTCATCGATGGGAATGGGCAGACAGACCAGATTACGCTGGTGGAGTTGGTTGTAGTGATGGCAGTAGTGCGGCGCAGTGGCTATGTAGTTGTGATCCGGCTGGGCCGCCATAAACATCGACTGTTCAAAACCGGGCAAACTCATGGCGATGTTACGCTCCCGGCCCATCTCCCTTAGCACCTCGTCGAGCGCCCAGGTGTCACTGCGTTCCCAGAAGATGCTGATATGCGGGTAGCGCAGAAACGTCTCCAGATCCCACGCTTCCTGGAGCGCGGGATGATCCTCGCGCAAATACACGCACGGACGGTCACTGAACAGGATTTCGTAGTCGATAAACCACGGCATCAGCTTTAGCAGTTCGCGCGAGCGAGGGTGCGTTTCACGCCCGGTGAAGCCCAGATCCACTTCTCCGCGCGTAATGGCGTCCAGCGAATCGTAATCCCATTGCCGCAGCTTCACCGTCGCCTGTGGGTAGCGTTCATTCACCTGCTCCAGCAGGGTATTAAAGCGGATCAGCATCAGCGGTGTTTCGGCGGCGAGCACAAACTTAAGCCCGCCAGGAGAGCTATGGTGGAATTTATCGAGGATCTGGTTGCCAATCTGCATCCAGTCGGCCAAATCCTGTTCCAGACTCACCGTCAGCGGTGTGGGCAATAGCCCTAAAGGCGTTTTCACAAACAGCGGATCGTCGAACCAGTCGCGCAGCTTCGCCAGCGATTTACTCACCGCGGACGGCGTCACGTTCATCCGCTTCGCGGCTTTGGTGACGCTGCGCTCCTGCAACAAAAGTTGCAGGCAAAGTAAAAGATTAAGATCGAGACTGCTGATGGGCTTCTTCATAGTGCGCCGCGGGCTGGATGACCATAAGTAAGGTAATGCAGAGTATGCTACAGCCAATCAGAACCCCGATCAGCATATTCAGCGCGTTAAGGCCGATCACCGCCGCCAGCCAAATCCATAGCGAAGAACCGCAGACCTGCGCAATGCCCAGCACCGAGCTGGCCACGCCTGCCCGCAGCGAGAAGGGGCCAAGCGCCTGACTCATCGCCACACCAAAGCCGACGGAGAATCCGGCGCAGATCAGAGTAATGCCCACCAGCATTACAGCGTGTGAGGTGGCGGTCGCCAGGATCACGCCTGCGGCGAGAAACAGCGTCTGTGAGGTGAGCATCAGCGTGCGCTGGCGGAAGATGTTGAGCGCAAAGGGTGTTGAGAATGAAACCGCCATGCTCACCATCGCGGTTAGCGCCATCACCGTCGAATACTCACCGCGATCGAAGCCCATCGTCTCCATCAGCAACACCGGGGAAACGTTTACATAGGTGAGGATCACCGCCACGCTAAGCGTGGTGATTGCCAGCCGACTCAGGAAAAAGCGATTCACCAGCTTTTCAGCCGGATGGAGGGTTGCGGTGTGATATGGCTGTTGCGAACCGGGATGGGTCTCTTTCAGCACCGTCACGGACAGGATAAAGACGATGGCGCCCATGGCTGCCATGGTCCAGAAAAGACTCTGCCACGGAAATTTAAGCATAATCAGGTAGCCTACAACCGGTGCCAGCACCGGGATGATGCAGATAATGCCGTTCAGCATCGACAGCACCTTGGCGCGGCGCTGGGCGCTCAAGGTATCGCGCAGAATGGCAAAGGCCACCACGTAACAGCCGCCTGCGCCAATGCCCTGGATAAAACGCCCTGACAGGAACATTGTGCTTTCCTGAGCCACTGAACAGAGTACTGATGCCAGCGCAAAGATAACTGCACCCGTAATCGCGACGGGCTGGCGGCCTGCTTTATCCGCGATTTTCCCGGCAAATACCATCGACGACGCCATTCCCGCGAGGTAGGCCGAAAACGCGATGTGCAGTTGCGCCTCGCTGGCACCCAGATCGCGGGCAATATGCGGTAGCCCCACCAGATACATATCAATGCCGGACGGATAAAGCAGAACTAATGCGAAACTACAAAACAGAAAACGCGCCATAAACCCCCCATAGATGCAGGCATGCAGGATAGGGGGTGAAAGGGGATTAGGCGAGTTGCCATTTGGACAATGGTGATTTCCCTGGTGGAAATCACCCTGTATTAACGGGAATTACTTACCAATGCAGAAGCTCGAGAAAATCCGTCCAAGCAGATCGTCCGACGTAAACTCCCCGGTGATCTCGCTCAGGTTCTGTTGCGCCAGACGCAGCTCTTCCGCCAGCAGTTCACCGGCCCACGCGCCGATCAGCTGGGCTTTACCCTGCTCAAGGTGGCGAGCCGCCTCTTCCAGCGCCTGCAAGTGACGACGACGCGCCAGGAAGCCACCCTCCATGCTGGTGTCGAACCCCATGCTCTGTTTGAGATGGCTACGCAGGGCTTCCACGCCTTCACCGGTACGGGCCGACAGGCGAATAAGTGAGTGACCATTCACATCGCTGATGCCCAGCGTTTCGCCGGTAACGTCGGCCTTGTTGCGCACCACGGTGATCGGCAGTTTAGCCGGGAGACGGGCGATAAAGTCTGGCCAGATTTCAGCCGGGTCAACGGCGTCGGTTGTGGTGCCGTCCACCATAAACAGCACGCGGTCGGCCTGCTCGATCTCCTGCCAGGCGCGTTCGATACCGATACGCTCGACTTCATCGCTCGCATCGCGCAGGCCAGCGGTGTCGATGATGTGCAGCGGCATTCCGTCGATGTGGATATGCTCGCGCAGCACGTCGCGGGTGGTGCCGGCTATGTCGGTGACGATCGCCGCTTCACGGCCCGCCAGGGCGTTCAGCAGGCTCGATTTCCCGGCGTTGGGGCGTCCGGCAATGACCACCTTCATGCCTTCACGCAGCAGGCTGCCCTGGCGCGCTTCGGCGCGGACGGCATCGAGATCGTTCATCACCTGGTTGAGCTGAGCTTCAATTTTACCGTCTGAGAGGAAGTCGATCTCCTCGTCCGGGAAGTCGATAGCCGCTTCGACATAGATTCGCAGGTGAGTAAGTGCTTCCACAAGGTGATTCACGCGTGCGGAAAACGCGCCCTGCAACGAGTTCAGCGCGGAGCGGGCCGCCTGTTCGGAGCTGGCGTCGATCAGATCAGCAATCGCCTCGGCCTGCGCCAGGTCGAGCTTATCGTTGAGGAAAGCACGCTCGGAGAACTCACCGGGCTTCGCAATGCGCAGGCCAGGCAGGGTCAGAATACGTTTTAACAGCAGGTCGAGGATCACCGGGCCGCCGTGACCCTGAAGCTCCAGCACATCTTCGCCGGTAAAGGAGTTTGGGCCGGGGAACCACAGCGCAATGCCCTGGTCCAGCGGTGTGCCGTCAGCATCTTTAAACGGCAGATAATCAGCGTAGCGCGGCTTTGGCAGTTTACCCAGCACCGCTTCGGCCACCTCACGCGCCTTCAGGCCGGAGATACGCAGAATGCCTACACCACCGCGTCCCGGTGGGGTTGCCTGGGCGACGATAGTGTCGTTATGGCTCATGTTTGCTCTCGTTCAATACAAATAAAAAAGGCGGTCAATCGACCGCCCTTATTTTAGCGTTAAGTTACCGAATCAGGACTTTTTCTTTTCGCGGCTATGCAGGCCACGTTTTTCCAGACCACGGTAAATCAGCTGCTGCTGGATGATGGTCACCAGGTTGCTGACGATATAGTACAGCACCAGACCTGACGGGAACCACAGGAAGAACACGGTGAAGATGACCGGCATAAAGGTCATGATCTTCTGCTGCATCGGGTCGGTCACGGTGGTCGGAGACATCTTCTGAATGAAGAACATCGTCACGCCCATCAGGATCGGCAGGATGTAGTACGGGTCCTGTGCGGACAAGTCATGGATCCACAGGGCGAACGGCGCGTGGCGCAGCTCAACGGAACCCATCAGCATGTAGTACAGCGCAAGGAAGATTGGCATCTGAATCAGCAGCGGGAAGCAACCACCCAGTGGGTTCACTTTCTCTGCTTTATACAGGGCCATCATCTCCTGGCTCTGACGCTGTTTGTCATCGCCCAGACGCTCACGCATAGCCTGAATCTTCGGCTGTAGCATACGCATCTTCGCCATGGAGGTGTACTGCGCTTTAGTCAGCGGGTACATGATGCCACGAACGATAAAGGTGATAACGATGATGGAGAAGCCCCAGTTACCCAGGAAGCTGTGGATGAACTTCAGCAGCTTAAACAGCGGCTGAGAGATGAACCACAACCAACCGTAATCCACGGTCAGATCCAGGTGCGGCGCAACGGCAGCCATTTTGTCCTGGATTTCCGGGCCGACCCACAGGGTGCTTGCCAGTTTACCGGTTTGACCCGGCTGCACCAGAACCGGCTGAGATTTGTAGCCGATGGCTGCAATACCGTTGCCGAGGTTCGCGGTGTAGAAGTTGTTCGTACCGTCGTTATTCGGTACCCACGCCGTCGCGAAATACTGTTGCAGCATTGCGACCCAACCGCCTTTAGAGCTGACGTTCAGGTTTTCGTTATCGGCAATGGTGTCGAATTTGTATTTCTCGTACTTGGTATCTGGCGTGGAGTAAGCCGCGCCACGGAAGGTATGCAGCGCAAAGTTGCTGCTTCCGGTATCACGGTGAGACGGCAGATTGATGGACTGCTTCAGCTGACCAAAGGTAGAGATTTCCAGCGGTTTCGCACCGGCGTTCTGTACGCTGTAGCCCACGTTCACCGCATACTCACCGCGTTTCAGGGTGAAGGTTTTGGTGAAGGTGTTGCCTGCCGCGTCGGTGTAGGTCATCGGGATAACCAGTTCGTTCTGACCATCAGCCAGTACAAACGTGTCATTCTCGACGTTATACAGTGGACGCGCACCGTTAGCCGGATTATCCGGGCCATCACGACCGGTCAGGCCGCTCTGCGCCTGGTAGATAAATTCAGGCGTGGTTTCCAGTAACTGGAACGGTTCGGTAGACTTCAGTTCTTTCGGGTAGGTCAACAGCAGCGCCTGCTCAACATCACCACCACGGGTGTTGATAGTCAGCTCAAGCACATCGGTCTTAACCGTAATCTGTTTCCCCTGGCCACTGGCCGGTACGCCCTGGTCGGCGGCGCTACCCGCTGCGGTGGTCGTGGTCTGCGTGGTCTGCTGCTGGGGTTGAGGATTTTTATCCTGCTCCCATGCCTGCCAGATCATGAAAGACACGAACAACAAAGCGATGATAAGAAGATTGCGTTGCGAATCCATCGTTAGTGTTCTCTGGTATCAAAAGGTCCTGGAGGGACGGGGTCGTCTCCACCTGGGTGTAAAGGGTGGCATTTTAATACGCGTTTCACCGTCAACCAACTGCCTTTTATCACTCCAAACCTGCGCAATGCCTCAATTCCGTAGCTTGAGCATGTTGGCGTGAAACGGCAGTGTGGCCCGAGTAGCGGACTAATCAGGCGTTGATAGACCCGAATGAGGGCTATCAGGACCCGCGAGCCAGGCGACAGTGGCGGCGCCATAATTTTTCCAACGCTTCCGAGAGAGCACGGTTATCGAGGTCGGCAACCCCTTTTTTCGCCACCACCACGAAATCCATTGAAGGCAGTTCGTGCTGACGTAAACGGAAACTTTCACGCGTCAGACGTTTAATCCGGTTGCGTTCATGCGCACGCTTAACGTTTTTCTTGGCGACTGTGAGACCGATGCGGGGATGCCCCAGCGAATTTTGGCGGCCGAGGATGGTGATTTGCGGCGTGCCAGCCCGTTGTGGCTGCTGGAAGACGAAAGTGAAATGAGTGGGAGTTAACAAACGTAACTCCCTGGGAAATGCGAGCTTAACCACTCAGGGGTTAGCTTTATTACTTGGAAACGGTCAGACGAGCGCGGCCTTTAGCACGACGACGTGCCAGAACCTGACGACCATTTTTAGTAGCCATACGAGCACGGAAGCCGTGAGAACGGTTGCGCTTCAGTACAGACGGTTGAAAAGTGCGTTTCATGGCGATTTCTACCTAAACTTGAATAAATTCACTGACTTTTGCGTATACCCGAACGAGATTCGAACGACTAACGCCTCAGCGTGGGTGATTAAAGAGGCCGGATTGTAATAATTGTACACTCCGGAGTCAATTCTCTTTCCTTATTTCCCGCGTATTTCCGCACGATTTCGCGTGGAAAATGAGCAACGGACGACGCAGGAAGATGAGCATCACGCGCCGGGTCGAGGATTATACGGGCTCGCCAACAAAGCGCAAGGATCGTCCCGGATCTTCGTTAGATCATTTAAGCCAAAAATTGTCTGTGCTCATTAAATTTTCCAATATGCGGCCTAAATCGCGAGGCACTCGCGTCAGGATCGTTTACACTTACCCGATTCCGGATCTTCCTGTGGATAAATCGGGAAGAATCTGTGAGAAACAGAAGATCTCTGGCTCAGTTTAGGCTATGATCCGCGGTCCCGATCGGGATCCAGCGATCCTGGTCGGGCATAAACACAACATCGTTCAGGCTGTATCAACGATAGCGTGTATAACCGCAGATAGCGGTTCGCACATCACCCTGATGGGGTCATGTCGATGTGCGCCAACAATCATGAATATTCAATAGTTTTCTTTTATTGTTCGAGTGGAGTCCGCCGTGTCACTTTCGCTTTGGCAGCAGTGTCTTGCCCGATTGCAGGATGAGTTACCAGCCACAGAATTCAGTATGTGGATCCGCCCGTTGCAGGCGGAACTGAGCGATAACACGCTGGCTTTGTATGCGCCAAACCGTTTCGTGCTCGATTGGGTAAGGGATAAATACCTTAATAACATCAATGGACTGCTGAATGATTTCTGCGGGTCAGATGCCCCACAGCTGCGTTTTGAAGTGGGCACAAAGCCGGTCACCCAAACCGTTCGTGAAGTTGTCAATGTGGCAGCCCCTGCACAGGCGGCGCCCGCTCCAGCGCCTCGCGTTGCACCGGCTCGTCAGGGCTGGGATAACGTTCCAGCCCCCGCTGAGCCTACCTACCGCTCTAACGTTAACGTGAAACACACGTTCGATAACTTCGTTGAAGGTAAGTCGAACCAGCTGGCGCGCGCGGCGGCTCGCCAGGTTGCCGATAACCCCGGTGGCGCTTACAACCCGCTGTTCCTGTATGGCGGCACGGGTCTCGGTAAAACGCACCTGTTGCATGCGGTGGGCAACGGCATTATGGCGCGTAAGCCCAATGCCAAAGTAGTGTATATGCACTCCGAACGCTTCGTTCAGGACATGGTAAAAGCCCTGCAAAACAATGCGATCGAAGAGTTTAAACGCTACTACCGTTCCGTTGATGCGCTGCTGATCGATGACATTCAGTTCTTTGCCAATAAAGAACGATCGCAGGAAGAGTTTTTCCATACCTTTAACGCCCTGCTGGAAGGTAATCAGCAGATCATTCTGACCTCGGATCGTTATCCAAAAGAGATCAACGGCGTTGAAGATCGTCTCAAATCCCGCTTCGGCTGGGGCCTGACCGTGGCGATCGAGCCGCCGGAACTGGAAACCCGCGTCGCGATCCTGATGAAAAAAGCCGACGAGAACGACATTCGCCTGCCGGGTGAAGTGGCGTTCTTTATTGCCAAGCGCTTGCGTTCCAACGTGCGTGAGCTGGAAGGGGCGCTGAACCGCGTTATCGCTAACGCCAACTTCACCGGTCGTGCGATCACCATCGATTTTGTGCGTGAAGCACTGCGCGATTTATTGGCTTTGCAGGAAAAACTGGTCACTATCGACAATATTCAGAAGACGGTGGCTGAGTACTACAAGATCAAAGTGGCAGATTTACTGTCTAAACGTCGTTCCCGCTCGGTGGCGCGTCCGCGTCAGATGGCGATGGCGCTGGCAAAAGAGCTCACCAACCACAGCCTGCCGGAAATCGGTGATGCGTTTGGTGGCCGTGACCATACGACCGTGCTGCACGCTTGTCGCAAGATCGAGCAGCTACGCGAAGAAAGCCACGACATAAAAGAAGATTTTTCCAATTTAATCAGAACATTATCATCGTGACGCTATGAAATTTACCGTTGAACGTGAACATTTATTAAAACCGCTGCAACAGGTGAGTGGCCCATTAGGCGGCCGCCCTACGCTGCCTATTCTTGGAAACCTGCTGCTTCAGGTCGCGGACGGTACGCTGTCGCTGACCGGCACAGATCTGGAAATGGAAATGATCGCGCGCGTTACGCTGACTCAGCCGCACGACGCGGGCGCGACCACGGTTCCGGCACGTAAATTCTTTGATATTTGCCGCGGGTTGCCGGAAGGCGCTGAAATCGCCGTGCAGCTGGAGGGCGACCGCATACTGGTGCGCTCTGGCCGCAGCCGTTTCTCCCTCTCCACGCTGCCCGCTGCGGACTTCCCGAACCTGGATGACTGGCAGAGCGAAGTTGAATTTACCCTGCCGCAGGCGACGATGAAGCGTCTGATTGAAGCCACGCAGTTCTCCATGGCGCATCAGGACGTTCGTTACTACTTAAACGGCATGCTGTTCGAAACCGAAGGTGAAGAGCTGCGTACCGTGGCGACCGACGGTCACCGTCTGGCGGTCTGTTCCATGCCGATTGGCGATTCACTGCCAAACCATTCGGTGATCGTACCGCGTAAAGGCGTAATTGAACTGATGCGCATGCTCGACGGCGGCGATACCCCACTGCGCGTGCAGATTGGCAGCAACAATATTCGTGCCCACGTGGGCGATTTTGTCTTCACATCGAAGCTGGTAGACGGTCGTTTCCCGGATTATCGCCGCGTATTGCCGAAGAATCCGGACAAAACGCTGGAGGCGGGTTGCGACATCCTCAAGCAGGCGTTTGCGCGTGCCGCTATTCTCTCGAACGAGAAATTCCGCGGCGTACGTCTGTACGTGAGTGAAAACCAGATCAAAATCACCGCCAACAACCCGGAGCAGGAAGAGGCAGAAGAGATTCTGGACGTCACCTACGCCGGGGCTGAGATGGAAATCGGCTTCAACGTCAGCTACGTGCTGGATGTGCTGAATGCACTGAAATGCGAGAACGTTCGCATCCTGCTGACTGACTCCGTTTCGAGCGTACAGATTGAAGATGCCGCATCACAGTCGGCTGCTTATGTTGTCATGCCAATGAGACTGTAATGTCGCTCACCCGTCTGTTGATCCGCGACTTTCGCAATATCGAAAGCGCGGATCTCGCTTTATCCCCTGGCTTTAACTTCCTGGTTGGCGCGAACGGCAGCGGCAAAACCAGCGTGCTGGAAGCCATCTATACGCTCGGCCACGGCCGGGCGTTTCGCAGTTTGCAGATTGGTCGCGTGATTCGCCACGAGCAGGATTCTTTTGTTCTGCACGGGCGTTTGCAGGGCGCAGAGCGGGAAACCGCCATCGGCCTGACCAAAGACAAGCAGGGCGACAGCAAGGTGCGCATCGACGGCACCGATGGCCACAAGGTGGCGGAGCTGGCGCTGCTGATGCCGATGCAGCTGATTACGCCCGAGGGGTTTACTTTACTCAACGGCGGCCCCAAATACAGAAGAGCGTTCCTCGACTGGGGATGCTTTCACAATGAAGCCGGTTTCTTTAACGCCTGGAGCAACCTGAAGCGTCTGCTTAAACAGCGTAACGCCGCATTGCGCCAGGTCACGCGCTACGCCCAGCTGCGTCCGTGGGACATGGAACTCATTCCTCTAGCGGAACAAATCAGCCGCTGGCGTGCCGAATACAGCGCAGGTATCGCCGAAGACATGGCCGGCACCTGCAAACAGTTTTTACCCGAGTTCTCTCTCACCTTCTCTTTCCAGCGCGGCTGGGAGAAAGAGACGGATTATGCTGAGGTGTTAGAGAGAAGCTTCGAGCGCGATCGCATGTTGACCTACACCGCGCACGGCCCGCACAAGGCGGATTTCCGCATTCGTGCCGACGGTGCGCCGGTGGAAGACACGCTGTCGCGCGGGCAGCTGAAGCTCCTGATGTGCGCGCTGCGCCTGGCGCAGGGGGAGTACCTCACCCGCGAAAGTGGGCGACGCTGCCTTTACCTGATAGATGATTTTGCCTCGGAACTTGACGACGCGCGGCGCGGGCTGCTTGCCAGCCGCCTGAAAGCCACGCAGTCGCAGGTTTTCGTCAGCGCCATTAGCGCTGAACACGTTATGGACATGTCGGACGAAAATTCGAAGATGTTTACCGTGGAAAAGGGTAAAATAACGGATTAACCCAAGTTGAAATGAGCGAGAAACGTTGATGTCGAATTCTTATGACTCCTCCAGTATCAAAGTCCTGAAAGGGCTGGATGCGGTGCGTAAGCGCCCGGGTATGTATATCGGCGACACGGATGACGGCACCGGTCTGCACCACATGGTATTCGAGGTGGTAGATAACGCTATCGACGAAGCGCTCGCGGGTCACTGTAAAGACATCGTGGTCACGATCCATGCGGACAACTCCGTGTCCGTTACCGATGACGGTCGTGGCATCCCAACCGGTATTCACCCGGAAGAGGGCGTATCTGCTGCGGAAGTGATCATGACCGTTCTGCACGCAGGCGGTAAGTTCGATGATAACTCCTATAAAGTTTCCGGCGGTCTGCACGGCGTAGGCGTATCCGTAGTAAACGCCCTGTCGCAGAAGCTGGAGCTGGTTATCCAGCGCGAAGGCAAAATTCACCGTCAGATCTACCAGCACGGCGTGCCTGAAGCGCCGCTGGCCGTCACGGGTGATACCGAGAAAACCGGTACCATGGTGCGTTTCTGGCCGAGCCTTGAAACCTTCACCAACGTCACCGAATTCGAGTACGACATTCTGGCGAAACGCCTGCGTGAACTGTCGTTCCTGAACTCCGGCGTGTCGATTCGTCTGCGCGACAAACGCGACAACAAAGAAGACCACTTCCATTACGAAGGTGGTATCAAGGCGTTCGTTGAGTATCTGAACAAGAACAAAACGCCAATTCACCCGAATATCTTCTACTTCTCTACTGAAAAAGACGGTATCGGCGTGGAAGTGGCCTTGCAGTGGAACGACGGTTTCCAGGAAAACATTTACTGCTTCACCAACAACATTCCACAGCGCGACGGCGGTACGCACCTTGCGGGCTTCCGCGCGGCGATGACCCGTACCCTGAACGCTTACATGGACAAAGAAGGCTACAGCAAAAAAGCGAAAGTCAGCGCCACCGGTGACGATGCCCGTGAAGGCCTGATTGCCGTGGTCTCCGTGAAGGTGCCGGATCCGAAGTTCTCCTCACAGACCAAAGACAAGCTGGTCTCTTCTGAGGTGAAATCGGCGGTTGAACAGCAGATGAACGAACTGCTGAGCGAATACCTGCTGGAAAACCCGTCCGACGCGAAAATCGTGGTGGGTAAAATTATCGATGCGGCGCGTGCCCGTGAAGCGGCGCGTAAAGCGCGTGAAATGACCCGTCGTAAAGGCGCGCTGGACCTGGCAGGCCTGCCGGGCAAACTGGCTGACTGTCAGGAACGCGACCCGGCGCTGTCTGAACTGTACCTTGTGGAAGGGGACTCCGCGGGCGGTTCTGCAAAGCAGGGCCGTAACCGCAAGAACCAGGCGATTCTGCCGCTGAAGGGTAAAATCCTCAACGTTGAGAAAGCGCGCTTCGACAAGATGCTCTCTTCTCAGGAAGTGGCGACGCTCATCACCGCGCTCGGCTGCGGCATTGGTCGCGACGAGTACAACCCGGACAAACTGCGTTATCACAGCATCATCATCATGACCGATGCGGACGTCGACGGCTCGCACATCCGTACGCTGCTATTGACCTTCTTCTATCGTCAGATGCCGGAAATCGTTGAGCGCGGCCACGTCTACATTGCGCAGCCACCGCTGTACAAGGTGAAAAAAGGCAAGCAGGAACAGTACATTAAAGATGACGACGCGATGGATCAGTACCAAATCGCGATCGCCCTTGATGGTGCGACCCTGCACGCAAACTCCAGCGCGCCAGCGCTGGCCGGTGAGCCGCTGGAGCGTCTGGTCTCCGAGTTCAACGCCACGCAGAAAATGATTGGCCGTATGGAGCGTCGCTATCCGAAAGCGCTGCTGAAAGAGCTGATTTACCAGCCGACCCTGACCGAAGCCGATCTGAGCAACGAGCAGACCGTCACCCGCTGGGTGAACACCCTGGTGAGCGAGCTGAACGAGAAAGAGCAGCACGGCAGCCAGTGGAAGTTCGACGTTCAGCAGAACGCTGAGCAGCAGTTCGAGCCGATCGTCCGCGTGCGTACCCACGGCGTCGATACCGACTACCCGCTGGAGCACGAGTTTGTTACCGGTCCGGAATACCGCCGTATCTGCACCCTGGGCGAGAAGCTGCGCGGTCTGATCGAAGACGATGCGTTCATCGAACGTGGCGAGCGCCGTCAGCCGGTGGCAAGCTTCGAGCAGGCGCTGGAATGGCTGGTGAAAGAGTCCCGTCGCGGCCTCTCTATTCAGCGTTATAAAGGTCTGGGCGAAATGAACCCGGATCAGCTGTGGGAAACCACCATGGATCCGGAAAGCCGCCGCATGCTGCGCGTTACCGTTAAAGACGCGATTGCAGCGGATCAGCTGTTCACGACCCTGATGGGCGATGCGGTTGAACCACGTCGCGCCTTCATCGAAGAGAACGCCCTGAAGGCGGCGAATATCGATATTTAATCGTCGCTTTACGACAACATAACTGGCCGCGCTTTAGCGCGGCTTTTTTATGGACGCAGGAAACTCCAGCGACATCACTGCCGGTAAACGTTTGACCAGCATATCTATGGCAATTCTTACCCTTAGCGGCAGGTGTGGCGTCTGCTGCCAGACGGCATGAACGTCGAAGCGTACATCCGGGGCCTGCTTAAAGAGCGGGACAAGATTTCCCTGATGAATTTCTTTGATGACCATCCAGCAGGGTAACCATGCAATACCGTGGCCGGCCAGCGCCGCGTCGCAGATCGCCTGCAAATCATCCATATTGAGGGATGAGCGGGGAATAAACGTGCGCGACGTGCCATCGTAATCCATCAGCTGCCAGGGTAAGACTCTGCCCGCACGCGTGTAGTTAATGGCCGTATACTGGCGTAAATCATCAACGCTTTGCGGCTGGCCATTCTTAATCAGATAATCCGGCGCGGCACACAGAACCATTCGGTGCACCCCCAGCCTTCTGGCGACCAGCACGGCGCTGTCAGCCAGGGTGCCATTGCGCACCGCCATATCAAACCCTTCTTCCACAAGATCCACGATGCGGTCGCTAAAGGACATTTCAAGCTCAAGCCCGGGATGCTCCTGCGCCAGCTCTATTAGCAGCGGGGCGATACACTGGCGACCAAACAGCACCGGCATGGCAACACGCAGCCGACCGCTGACCTGATGTTTTCCGGTTTCAAGCTGCGATTCAGCGCCACGGATCTCTTCCAGCGCGCGCAGGCAGCGTTCATAAAAAAGCGCGCCGTTATCGGTCAGCCTCTGGCTGCGGGTGGTCCGATGAAACAGACGAACCCCCAGCCTCTCTTCAAGACGAGCAATGCTTTTTCCTACCGCCGAGCGCGACAAATGCAGACGGACGGCGGCCTGGGCAAAACTTCCTGCCTCAACGGAGGCAACGAAAACGGGAATATCTTTCAGCGTATCGGTCATGGATGAATTGTATCAATTTGGTCATCAATGATGGGAAAACTTATCGCCACTGGTGACGCTGAGTCAACGGTAGACTGTCAGAACTGAAAATCATCTGATGACAGGAGAAAAAAATGACAGCAACAATGCAACGCTGGTCAATGGATGCCCTTGGTCGTGAAAGCCTCAGGCTCGTTCAGGAGCCTGTTCCACAGCCAGGCCCGGGAGAGGTCCGCGTACGGGTAAATGCCGTTGCGCTCAACTACCGGGATAAAATGGTGATTGAAGGCACGATGCCGATTCCGCTTTCCTTCCCGTTTACCCCAGCATCTGACATGGCAGGCGTGGTGGACAGCATCGGTGAAGGCGTTACGCGTTTCAAACCCGGCGCACGCGTCATCTCAACCTTCTTCCCGGAATGGATCGACGGCAAGCCGCAGGCAGACGCGCGCGATTTGCCTTATAAAACGTCCGGTGGATACTTCCAGGGCATGCTGGCCGAATATGTGATTGTGAGTGAAAACGCGCTGGTGGCGTCCCCGGAAAGCCTGGATGACGCTGAGGCCAGCACGCTTCCTTGCGCGGGGCTTACCGCATGGTTCGCGCTGGTGGAGCGCGGTCATTTACGCGCCGGGCAATCGGTGCTGGTACAAGGGACGGGCGGTGTGGCGCTATTCGCTTTGCAGATAGCAAAAGCGCACGGCGCAGAGGTGTTTGTCTCCTCGGGAAGTGATGAAAAACTGGCGCGGGCCAAAAAGCTGGGGGCCAGCCAGGGCATCAACCGACTGAAAGGCGACTGGGCTGAAAATACGCTGGCACTGACGCAGGATCGCGGCATCGACCATATTATCGAAACCGTGGGTGGGGAGAACCTGAGACATTCCCTGCGCGCCGTTGCCGTTCATGGGCGGATATCGGTCATTGGCGTGCTGGCCGGGACAGAAATTTCTCTGCCTGCAAGCGAGCTGTTGCTGAAATCCCCCGTCATTCAGGGGATTGGGGTTGGACACCGCCGGGCGCTGGAAGATTTTGTCCGTGCTGTTGATGTCACGGAGTTAAAACCGGTGATTGAGCATCGCTACCGCTTTGACGAGCTGGAACAGGCGCTTGAACATCTGGATCGCGGTGCGTTTGGCAAAATCGTTCTCACCCGCGAGTGAGTTCCCGTTCCCGGGATAAACGTAAAAGGGGCTTTTTGTTGCGCAAGGTAGCTCTATTTTTGTGTGCTTAATCGCGTTAGCATGAGGTAGCACTCATTTATCCCGGGGACCTCATGGCTATCAAACTCATTGCAATCGATATGGACGGCACGCTGCTGCTGCCAGACCACACTATCTCTCCTGCCGTTAAAAATGCGATCGCCGCCGCACGTGAAAAAGGCGTGAACGTGGTGCTCACCACCGGACGCCCGTATGCCGGGGTGCACAGTTACCTGAAAGAGCTGCACATGAACCAGCCTGGCGATTACTGCATCACCTATAACGGCGCGCTGGTGCAAAAGGCAGCCGATGGCAGCACGGTGGCGCAAACTGCACTGAGCTATGATGACTATCGGTTCCTGGAAAAACTCTCCCGCGACGTGGGCTCTCACTTCCACGCGCTCGATCGCAATACGCTTTACACCGCCAACCGCGATATCAGCTACTACACGGTGCACGAGTCCTACGTTGCAACCATTCCTCTGGTGTTCTGTGAAGCGGAGAAAATGGATCCGGCAACCCAGTTCCTGAAAGTGATGATGATTGATGAACCTGCGGTTCTCGACAAAGCCATTTCACGCATTCCGGCTGAGGTAAAAGAGAAATACACCGTACTGAAAAGTGCGCCGTACTTCCTCGAAATTCTCGATAAACGCGTCAATAAAGGCACGGGCGTCAAATCGCTTGCCGATGCGCTGGGCATCAAGCCTGAGGAGATCATGGCGCTGGGCGACCAGGAAAACGATATTGCGATGATCGAATATGCTGGCATGGGCGTGGCGATGGATAACGCGATCCCGTCGGTAAAAGAAGTGGCGAACTTCGTGACCAAATCTAACCTGGAAGACGGCGTTGCCTGGGCGATCGAGAAATTTGTCCTCTCCTAGCAGCTGTCTGTAATCATCAGCCTCGGTTATCTACCGGGGCTTTTTTTGGCCCTGAATTTATCGGGTTGTTCTTTTTGTGATCTGGATTGTAGTACAACATTAACTGATTGTACTACATTGTCACCACGGCAAAGACGAAAGGCCTCACGTTTGTACTGCAAAAGTGAGGCGAAATTCAGCGGTCGCGGTAAAGTAGTGATGGACTTACAGAGCACAAGGACTCTCCATGACACTCAATAAAACCGATCGCATTGTCATCACGCTGGGCACTCAGATTGTGGGTGGCAAATACGTTCCCGGTTCGCCGCTGCCAGCAGAGGCGGAACTGTGCGAGGAGTTTGAAACCTCGCGCAACATCATCCGGGAAGTGTTCCGCTCGCTGATGGCGAAGCGGCTGATTGAAATGAAGCGCTATCGCGGCGCGTTTGTGGCGCCGCGTAACCAGTGGAACTACCTCGATACCGATGTTCTGCAATGGGTACTGGAAAACGACTACGACCCACGGCTTATCGGCGCGATGAGCGAAGTCCGAAATCTGGTGGAACCGGCCATTGCCCGCTGGGCGGCTGAGCGCGCAACGTCAGGTGACCTGGCACAGATTGAGTCGGCTTTAAACGACATGATCGCCAATAACCAGAATCGGGAGGCGTTCAACGAGGCGGACATTCGCTACCACGAGGCGGTATTGCAGTCGGTGCATAACCCGGTGTTACAGCAGCTTAGCGTGGCGATCAGCTCGCTACAGCGAGCAGTATTTGAACGTACCTGGATGGGTGATGAGGCCAACATGCCGAAAACGCTTCAGGAACATAAAGCGCTGTTCGATGCGATACGGCATCAGGACGGCGATGCGGCAGAGCAGGCGGCGCTGACCATGATCGCCAGCTCGACACGAAGGTTGAAGGAAATCACATGACATCACGCTACATCGCAATTGACTGGGGATCGACCAATCTGCGCGCCTGGCTCTACCAGGGTGAGCAGTGCCTGGAACGCAGGCAATCAGAAGCAGGTGTGACGCGCCTGAACGGTAAATCCCCAGCAGCGGTGTTAGCAGAGGTGACACAAAACTGGCGCGACGGTACTACGCCAGTGGTGATGGCCGGAATGGTCGGCAGTAACGTAGGCTGGAAGGTTGCGCCTTATCTGTCGGTTCCGGTGCATTTCACTGCCGTTGGCGAGCAGTTAACGTCCGTTGGCGACAATGTCTGGATTATCCCCGGTTTATGCGTCTCTCGCGACGATAACCATAACGTGATGCGCGGTGAAGAGACGCAACTGCTCGGGGCGCGCACGCTTTCTCCTTCTTCTGTCTACGTCATGCCCGGGACGCACTGCAAATGGGTCCAGGCGGATGCTGAGCAAATTCATGACTTTCGCACCGTAATGACCGGCGAATTGCACCACTTGCTGCTTAAGCACTCGCTGGTGGGGGCCGGTTTGCCGGAGCAGACCCCTTCGCCGGAAGCGTTTGCCGCCGGGCTGGAGCGCGGGATCGCATCCCCTGCCGTTTTGCCGCAACTTTTTGAGGTTCGCGCCTCGCACGTGCTGGGAAATCTTCCGCGCGAACAGGTCAGCGAATTTCTGTCCGGCCTGCTGATTGGCGCAGAGGTCGCCACCCTGAGCGACGCGTTCGCCGGGCAGCAGGCCATCACGCTCGTCGCGGGTTCATCGCTGACGTCTCGTTACCGCCAGGCGTTCCACGCTATCGGACGGGATGTTGCTGCGGTGGAAGGCGACACGGCATTTCAGGCAGGCATAAGGAGCATCGCTCATGCAGTGGCAAACTGAACTTCCCCTGATCGCGATTTTGCGCGGTATCACGCCCGGTGAGGCCTTAGCGCACGTTGGCGCGGTGATCGACGCCGGGTTCGACGCGGTGGAAATCCCGCTCAACTCCCCGGAGTGGGAAAAAAGCATTCCGGCAATTGTGAAGGCGTTTGGTGATAAGGCGCTGATTGGCGCTGGCACCGTATTACAGCCGGAGCAGGTGGATGAACTGGCGAAGATGGGCTGCAAGCTTATTGTCACACCGAATATGAACCCCGAGGTGATCCGCCGGGCGGTGGAGTACGGCATGACCGTTTGCCCGGGTTGCGCCACGGCTACAGAAGCCTTTGCCGCCCTCGATGCAGGCGCACAGTCTCTCAAAATTTTCCCGTCGTCGGCCTTTGGTCCGGATTACATCAAAGCGCTGAAAGCGGTCTTACCCGCCAGCGTGCCGGTCTTTGCCGTGGGCGGCGTCACGCCGGAAAACCTGGTGCAGTGGATGAAAGCGGGCTGTGTGGGCGCCGGGCTGGGCAGCGATCTCTATCGTGCCGGACAGCCCGTTGAGCGTACCGCACAGCAGGCGGCAGCATTTGTGAAAGCGTATCGAGAGGCAGTGCAATGAAAATAACCAAACTCACCACGTACCGTTTACCCCCGCGTTGGATGTTCCTGAAAATCGAAACCGACGAAGGCGTGGTTGGCTGGGGCGAGCCGGTGATTGAAGGCCGTGCGCGCACCGTTGAAGCCGCGGTTCACGAGCTGGGCGAATACCTGATTGGCCAGGATCCGGCGCGCATCAACGACCTGTGGCAGGTCATGTACCGGGCGGGATTTTACCGTGGCGGTCCGATCCTGATGAGCGCCATCGCCGGTATTGATCAGGCGCTGTGGGATATCAAAGGCAAAGTGCTGAATGCCCCGGTCTGGCAATTAATGGGCGGCCTGGTGCGCGACAAAATCAAAGCCTACAGCTGGGTGGGCGGTGACCGCCCTGCGGAAGTGATCGACGGTATCCGGCAACTGCGCAACATCGGTTTTGACACCTTCAAACTCAACGGCTGCGAAGAGATGGGCGTTATCGACAACTCGCGCGCGGTAGACCGGGCGGTGAATACCGTGGCGCAAATCCGCGAGGCTTTCGGCAACGAGATTGAGTTTGGCCTGGATTTCCACGGCCGCGTTAGCGCGCCAATGGCCAAAGTGCTGATTAAAGAGCTGGAGCCGTATCGCCCGCTGTTTATCGAAGAGCCGGTGCTGGCCGAGCAGGCGGAATACTATCCAAAACTGGCTGAACAGACCCATATTCCTATCGCCGCGGGTGAGCGTATGTTCTCGCGCTTCGAGTTCAAACGCGTGCTGGAAGCGGGCGGCATTGCGATCCTGCAACCGGACCTCTCCCACGCGGGTGGCATCACCGAATGCTACAAAATTGCCGGAATGGCAGAAGCCTACGATGTGGCGCTGGCCCCGCACTGTCCGCTTGGGCCAATTGCGCTGGCGGCCTGCCTGCACGTCGACTTCGTCTCGCGCAATGCGGTGTTCCAGGAACAAAGCATGGGCATTCACTATAACAAGGGCGCGGAGCTGCTCGACTTTGTGAAAAACAAGGAAGACTTCAGCATGGAAGGCGGTTTCTTTAAACCGTTAACGAAGCCGGGCCTTGGCGTGGAGATCGACGAAGCCAAAGTCATTGAGCTGAGTAAAAGTGCGCCGGACTGGCGTAACCCACTGTGGCGTCATGAAGACGGTTCCGTAGCCGAGTGGTAAATGCGCGTCATACTTCGCGCTGGTGATGCGTTGGCTGCGTTTTCTTACCCCGGTCACATACTTTTGTATGCTCCCGGGGATGCGAAAACTTGCCGCCTTCCCCCAGCACGAATTATTTAGCGCATTCCGTTTACGTTTTTAATTAAAAAAACCAAATACACCCTCTGTAAATTACAGGGCATGGTGAGCGGCTTCGCTATGCCCAAAATCTGGAGACAGATTGCGATGGATATTCCAGTTACTGCTGCAAAAACCGGGCGTCGTCGTTACCTGACGCTGATCATGATCTTTATTACCGTGGTCATCTGTTATGTCGACCGCGCCAACCTTGCCGTGGCATCGGCTCATATTCAGGAAGAGTTTGGCATCACCAAAGCGGAAATGGGCTACGTCTTCTCGGCGTTTGCCTGGCTGTATACGCTCTGCCAGATCCCGGGCGGCTGGTTCCTTGACCGCGTGGGGTCGCGTCTGACCTACTTTATCGCTATTTTTGGCTGGTCCGTGGCGACTCTGTTCCAGGGCTTCGCCACCGGGCTGATGTCACTGATTGGCCTGCGCGCCATCACCGGGGTGTTTGAAGCGCCCGCGTTTCCGACCAACAACCGCATGGTGACCAGCTGGTTCCCGGAACACGAACGCGCTTCCGCTGTTGGTTTTTACACCTCCGGGCAGTTTGTTGGCCTGGCATTTCTGACGCCGCTGTTAATCTGGATCCAGGAGCTACTGAGCTGGCACTGGGTGTTCATCGTCACCGGCGGGATCGGCATTATCTGGTCGTTAATCTGGTTTAAGGTTTATCAGCCGCCGCGCCTGACCAAAAGCATCACCAAAGCCGAACTGGACTACATCCGCGACGGCGGTGGCCTGGTGGACGGCGATGCGCCCGTGAAAAAAGAGGCGCGCCAGCCGCTGACCAGAGCGGACTGGAAGCTGGTCTTCCACCGTAAGCTGGTGGGCGTATATCTGGGCCAGTTCGCGGTGACTTCCACGCTGTGGTTCTTCCTCACCTGGTTCCCGAACTATCTGACCCAGGAAAAAGGGATTACCGCGCTAAAGGCGGGCTTTATGACCACCGTACCCTTCCTTGCGGCGTTTTTCGGCGTCCTGCTCTCGGGCTGGCTGGCGGACAAACTGGTGAAAAAAGGCTTCTCACTGGGCGTTGCGCGTAAAACGCCTATTATCTGCGGCCTGCTGATCTCTACCTGCATCATGGGAGCGAACTACACCAACGATCCGGTGTGGATCATGACCTTGATGGCGTTAGCGTTCTTCGGGAACGGTTTTGCCTCCATCACCTGGTCGCTGGTGTCGTCGCTGGCGCCGATGCGTCTGATTGGCCTGACCGGCGGCGTGTTTAACTTCGTTGGCGGCCTGGGCGGGATCACCGTGCCGCTGGTCATCGGTTACCTGGCGCAGGACTACGGCTTTGGTCCGGCGCTGGTGTATATCTCTGCCGTGGCGCTGATCGGGGCGCTCTCCTACATCCTGCTGGTCGGCGACGTGAAACGAGTAGGCTAATCCCTTCGGATGTTTTACCCTGATGCGATAACCGCGCATCAGGGTATTTTCATGAAACAAATCACCTTCGCTTCCCGCAACCACCAGCTCACCAACATCAACACCTGGACGCCAGACAGTCAGTGGCTTGTCTATGATGTCCGCCCGTCCGGCGCGTCGTTTACCGGTGAAACCATTGAGCGGGTCAATGTTAGTACGGGCGAGGTTGAGGCGATCTACCGTGCGACTGACGGCGCGCATGTTGGCGTGGTAACCGTTCATCCGGCGCAGGACAAATATGTTTTTATCCACGGCCCGAAAAACCCGGATGCAGACTGGCAGTATGATTTTCACCATCGTCAGGGGGTGATTGCGCACAATGGTCAGGTGAGCAATCTTGATGCGATGGATATCACCGCGCCTTACACGGCAGGTGCGCTGCGTGGCGGCACCCACGTTCACGTTTTTAGCCCGAACGGGCAGTTCGTCAGCTTTACCTATAACGACCATGTGCTGCACGCGCGCGATCCGCAGCTGGATTTGCGTAACGTCGGGGTGGCGGCGCCTTGTGGTCCGGTAAACCCACAGGGGAACCATCCGCGGGAATATGCCGGAACCTTCTGGAGCGTACTGGTAAGCCGGACAACGCCGAACCCGAAACCGGGCAGCGATGAGATCAACCGCGCCTATGAAGAGGGCTGGGTGGGCAACGACAGGCTGGCGTTTATCGGCGATACGGTGTCTGCGAAAGGCGAGAAAGTGCCCGAACTGTTTATTGTCGATCTTCCCAAAGACGAGCAGGGCTGGAAACGAGCGGGCGATGCGCCGTTGCAGGGAACGCCGGATACAATGCCCGCGCCGCCTGCGGGCGTCATGCAACGCCGCCTTACCTTCACCCATCAGAAGGCGTATCCGGGGCTGGTGAACGTGCCGCGCCACTGGGTGCGCAGCAATCCACAGGGGACGCAGGTTGCGTTTTTAATGCGGGACGATAACGGCGTTGTGCAGCTGTGGCTTATCTCCCCTGAGGGCGGCGAGCCGCGCCAGCTGACCCACAGTGAAAGTGATATCCAGTCGGCTTTTAACTGGCATCCTTCTGGCCGCACACTTGGGTTTGTGCTCGAAAGCCGCATTGCCTGCTGCGATGCGCAGACCGGTGAGGTGACGTTTTTGACCTCCGATCATGGCAATCCGCCGTCTGCTGACGCTGTGGTGTTTTCCCCGGACGGACGATTTATTGCATGGATGGAAGCGAAGGACGGTTTCCGCCAGCTGTGGCTAACGGAAACCGCACAGAATTAGCGTGGAGGCATCGCTGCGGGCGGGATGACGGAGTTGGTTGCCAGCGTCTCCTGCTCGCTTTTCTCAACGCGCGAACGCACTGAGCTGTCGGTGCGGAACATATCCCACGGCAGCAAAAGCGTATCGGCAACCGCTGTAAACGGCATATCAAGAATCGCCAGAGATTTGGTACCCCAGTTTGTCTCATCATCAGAGATCATTGCGGCACTGGCGCGCGTCCCCGGATATGTTCCTTCTTTACCGCCGGTGTGCGACATCACGCTCGAACACCCGCAAAGTAAAACAACCCCGCTGAACGTCGCCAGCTTAATCAGAACATTTCTCATCATCACTCAGTCATCATTAGTAGCACGGCATTGACCTGCAACTCAGGGTTATAGCGAGGCGCGTCCAAAATGGATAGCTCCAAACTCCCGCACTGTGGTCGCCATCGCAATTTAACCCTTTGTGCTGTGCCCCTGAGTCTATGCGACAACCAGCAAAGTGCAAAAAAATCTCACATCAACAGGCTTGAAAAGGCCGTATCCATACCCATTTTAAAAATGTAACCCGATAACGGACACGCCTGATGGGTGTTCGGGGAAGCAGAAGCCTGTCCATGGTGGAAGGCTACATTTTCTCGCTGATTTCAGGAGCATTTATCTATGCGTAATTTCGATCTCTCTCCGCTATACCGTTCTGCCATTGGTTTTGATCGTCTGTTCAACCACTTAGAAAACAACCAGAGCCAGAGCAACGGCTATCCTCCTTACAACGTTGAACTGGTTGACGAAAACCACTATCGCATTGCGATTGCTGTTGCCGGTTTCGCGGAGAGCGAACTGGAGATCACCGCGCAGGACAATCTGCTGGTGGTGAAAGGCTCCCATGCGGGCGAGCAGAAAGAACGAACCTACCTCTACCAGGGTATCGCAGAGCGTAACTTTGAACGCAAGTTCCAGCTGGCTGAGAACATCCACGTCAAGGGCGCGAACCTGGTGAACGGCCTGCTGTTTATCGAACTGGAACGTGTGATTCCGGAAGAGAAAAAACCGCGTCGTATCGAAATCAATTAATTAAGCGGGTCGCGGCTGCGGCCCACCTGAAATTGCTTGCCGTAAAGGGAGCATATGCGAATCCGCAAGGGTTTGCAGGTACAACTGTGCACAAAATTAAACTGTGCCGAACTCGCTTCTTAGAAGGAGATTTAGTATGCGTAACTATGATTTTTCCCCCCTGCTGCGTCAGTGGATCGGTTTTGACAAACTGGCTAACGCGCTGCAAAGCGCAACCGAACAGCAGACCTTTCCGCCGTACAACATCGAAAAAAGCGATGATAACCACTACCGCATCACGCTTGCGCTGGCCGGGTTCCGCCAGGAAGATCTCGACATCCAGCTTGAGGGTGCGCGCCTGACCGTGAAAGGGTCACCGGAAAAACCAGACACCGAGACCAAATGGCTGCATCAGGGGCTTGTCACTCAGCCGTTTAGCCTGAGCTTTACCCTGGCAGACCATATGGAAGTTTCTGGCGCGACGTTCACTAACGGGCTGCTGAACATTGACCTCACCCGTAACGTGCCGGAAGCCATTGCGCCTCAGCGCATCGCCATTAGCGAACGCCCGGCGTTGAATAGCTAATCGTGTGCGGGCTGGTGCCCTCACCCCGACCCTCTCCCTGTGGGAGAGGATGCAAACATTAAAAACGGTCACCTTCGGGTGACCGTTTTGCGTTTACCTTCGGCTTTTATGTGCGCCATCGCCCATACAACCGCCGCCAGTTCTGAGAGAATCCTTATCATAACTAAGGTTATACACAGGATGTGGAACATGAGTGATATCGCGTTAACCGTCAGCGTGTTGGCCCTTGTCGCGGTAGTGGGGCTATGGCTGGGGAATATCAAAATCCGCGGCGTCGGGTTTGGGATTGGCGGGGTGCTGTTCGGCGGGATTTTTGTCGGCCATTTTGCCGACCAGCTTGGGTGGGTGCTCAGCGCCGATATGCTGCATTTCATCCAGGAGTTCGGCCTGATCCTCTTTGTGTATACCATCGGTATTCAGGTGGGGCCGGGCTTCTTCGCTTCCCTGCGCGTCTCCGGTTTACGCCTTAATCTCTTTGCCTTCGGCATTGTTGTGATGGGTGGGCTGGTCACCGCGATCCTGCATAAACTCTTCGCTATTCCGCTGCCCGTCGTGCTGGGCATCTTCTCCGGCGCCGTCACGAATACGCCCGCGCTCGGGGCGGGCCAGCAAATTCTGCGCGATCTGGGTATCCCTGCTGATGTCGTCGATCAGATGGGGATGAGCTACGCCATGGCCTATCCGTTTGGCATTTGCGGTATTTTGCTCTCGATGTGGCTGGTGCGCGTGCTGTTCCGCGTTAACGTCGAGCAGGAGGCAAAAGAGCATGAAAGCACGCTGACCAACGGCCATGCGCTCATTAAAACTATCAATATTCGCGTCGAAAACCCTAATCTGAACAATATGGCGATTCAGGATGTTCCCATTCTGAACAGCGCGACCATTATCTGTTCCCGCCTGAAACGTGATGACACGCTGATGGTGCCTTCACCGGATACCCTTATTCAGCACGGCGATCTCCTGCATCTGGTAGGGCAACCGGCGGATTTAAACAATGCCCGGCTGGTGATCGGTCAGGAGGTGGATACCTCACTCTCAACCCGTGGAACGGACATGCGCGTGGAGCGCGTGGTAGTGACCAATGAGAAGGTTCTGGGCAAGAAAATACGCGATTTGCAGGTTAAAGAGCGTTATGACGTGGTGATCTCCCGGCTTAACCGCGCCGGTGTCGAGCTGGTGGCCAGCCAGGATGCCAGCCTGCAATTCGGTGATATTCTCAACCTCGTCGGGCGTCCTTCATCTATTGATGCCGTAGCAGACATGGTGGGCAACGCCCAGCAAAAACTCCAGCAGGTGCAGATGCTGCCGGTCTTTATCGGCGTCGGGCTTGGCGTCATGCTTGGCTCCATCCCCCTGTATGTGCCCGGCTTCCCGGTAGCACTGAAGCTGGGTCTGGCAGGCGGGCCGCTCATTATGGCGCTTATCCTCGGGCGTATCGGCTCCATCGGTAAGCTCTACTGGTTTATGCCGCCGAGCGCTAACCTGGCGCTGCGGGAGTTGGGCATCGTGCTGTTTCTGGCGGTGGTGGGGCTGAAATCCGGCGGCGATTTTGTCGATACTCTGGTGAACGGCGAAGGGATGAGCTGGGTAGGATACGGCATATTTATTACCGCTATCCCACTGATAACTGTCGGATTATTGGCGCGTATGTTCGCTAAAATGAACTATCTCACGCTGTGCGGCATGCTGGCCGGTTCCATGACCGATCCGCCCGCGCTGGCGTTCGCCAATAACCTGCACGCCACCAGCGGCGCGGCGGCGTTATCCTACGCCACGGTTTATCCGCTGGTGATGTTTCTGCGCATCATCACCCCGCAGCTACTGGCGGTGCTATTCTGGGGGATGGGCTAATAAGTCTTCCGGGTGGATGCGCCGCAGATGGTAGTCCACCTGGTAATCGCTGGTGTTCCGGAACATCACGGAATAATTGAGGAACTCGCCGCTGTCGCTGTAGGAAAGGGAGGTGATGCGCAGCAGCGGCGTCTGTTCCGGCACATTCATATAACCGGCCAGCTGTTTATCTGCCAGCACCGGCGTCAGGCTCTCGTAGTTGCCGCTGATGGTGATCCCACACTCCTTCTCGATGTAATCAAACTTAGACCCTTCGAGATGCGCCAGGGAAAGATTGCGGAACAGCTTCACCGGCATAAAGCTGTCCTCCAGCATCAGCGGTTTTCCGTCCACGTAACGCACCCGCCTTGAAAAATAGATCCGCTCATCAACCTGAATCCGCAGCTGGCTGGCGATGGCGGGCGGCGCGGGCATCACTTCAAACTGCAACACCTTGCTTTGCACTTCTTTCCCCTGCTGGCGCAATACCTCCACCAGCCCAGTCAGGTTAGTCGTTTCATGATGAACGTCTTTGCGCGCCACGAACGTCCCGCTGCCGTGTCGACGTTCAACCAGCCCCCAGCTTACCAGCAGATCCAGCGCTTTGCGGACGGTCATCCGGGCTACGCCAAACTCCTTTGCCAGCGCTTTTTCTCCGGGTAACGGACTGCCAATGTTGTAGTCCGAAGAATTCAGCCGCAGCCGTAGCCGATCGGCAATTGATTTGTAGATCACCAGTAGACCTCTCTGCGCACATCATGGCGTGGAATACGTCTTAACTTGTCCATGTTTAGTTTAAAAAGTAGACCTGATTGGTCAAATTAAAACCATGAATGCGATCACGAATCGCAGCGGCACGCCATGTTCCCGCATCAGTAACTTCTTATGCTCACCTCAGGCCAGTAAAAAACCATAAAGGCCTCTATCCCCTACAGGTTGTTTCATGAGGATTTAAAAATGCTCAGTCAAATACAACGTTTTGGCGGCGCCATGTTCACCCCGGTTTTGCTGTTTCCCTTTGCCGGGATCGTGGTTGGGATCGCCATCATGCTTCGCAATCCGCTGTTTGTCGGTGAGGCCTTAACCGCGCCTGATAATCTGTTCGCGCAAATTGTTCACATCATCGAAGAGGGCGGCTGGGCGGTGTTCCGTAATATGCCGCTGATTTTTGCTGTCGGCTTACCGATTGGCCTGGCAAAGCAGGCGCAGGGCCGCGCCTGTCTGGCGGTGCTGATTAGCTTCCTGACCTGGAACTATTTTATCAATGCGATGGGGATGACCTGGGGTCACTTCTTTGGCGTCGACTTCTCTGCTGAACCCACTGCCGGCAGCGGGCTGGCGATGATTGCCGGAATCAAAACGCTTGATACCAGCATCATCGGGGCGATTATCATTTCCGGGCTCGTCACCGCCATCCACAACCGATTTTTCGACAAGCCGTTGCCGGTCTTTCTGGGGATTTTCCAGGGCACCTCGTTTGTCGTTATCCTCGCGTTCTTCGTGATGATCCCCTGCGCCTGGCTGACGCTGCTGGGCTGGCCGAAAGTGCAGATGGGCATTGAGTCGTTGCAGGCCTTTCTACGTACCGCTGGCGCGCTGGGCGTATGGGTTTATACCTTCCTGGAACGCATTCTGATCCCAACCGGATTACACCACTTTGTCTACGGCCCGTTTATCTTCGGCCCGGCTGCGGTAGAAGGCGGCATTCAGGTCTACTGGGCACAGCACCTTCAGGAATTCAGCCAGAGCACTGTGCCGCTTAAAACGCTGTTCCCGGAGGGCGGATTCGCGCTGCACGGCAACTCTAAGGTGTTTGGCTCAGTCGGTATTGCGCTGGCTATCTGGTATACCGCGTCACCGGAGAACCGCGTCAAAGTGGCAGGTCTGCTGATCCCGGCCACGCTTACCGCCGTGCTGGTAGGCATTACCGAACCGCTGGAGTTCACCTTCCTGTTTATCTCGCCGTTGCTGTTTGCCATCCACGCCGTGCTGGCCGCAACGATGGCGACGGTGATGTATATCTTCGGGGTGGTGGGGAACATGGGCGGCGGTCTGCTGGACCAGTTCCTGCCGCAAAACTGGATCCCGATGTTCCATAACCACGCCTCGACGGTATTCACCCAAATTGGCATCGGCCTCTGCTTCTCCGGGATCTACTTCGTGGTCTTCAGAACGCTTATCGAACGTCTGAATCTCAAAACGCCGGGCCGGGAAGAGAGCGAAATCAAGCTCTACAGCAAGGCCGACTATAAGGCCGCTCGTGGGCAAACCACCGCCCCGGCGGCAGCCAGCCAGCAGGTCGGACAGGCCGCTGGGTTCTTACAGGCGCTCGGCGGCGCAGCGAATATCGAAAGTATCAATAACTGCGCCACCCGCCTGCGTATCGCCCTGGTGGATATGACGAAAACCCAAAGCGATGACGTCTTCAAAGCCCTGGGTGCACACGGTGTGGTGCGGCGCGGCAACGGCATACAGGTGATTGTCGGTCTGCACGTTCCTCAGGTGCGCGACCAGCTGGAATCGCTGATGAAAACCCCTTTAACAAACGAACAAACCACTCTGACAGAGGCTATATCATGAAAAAATTCTCAGTTGTTATTGCAGGCGGCGGCAGTACATTCACGCCTGGTATCGTCCTGATGCTGTTAGCCAACCGTGACCGTTTCCCGCTGCGTGCGCTGAAGTTCTATGACAATGACGGAGCACGTCAGGAGATCATCGCCGAGGCGTGTAAAATCATCCTTAAGGAGCAGGCGCCGGAGATTGAATTTAGTTACACCACCGATCCTGAAGCGGCCTTTACCGATGTGGATTTCGTGATGGCGCATATTCGCGTTGGCAAATATCCCATGCGTGAAAAGGATGAAAAAATCCCGCTGCGCCACGGCGTGCTGGGCCAGGAAACGTGCGGGCCGGGCGGCATCTCCTACGGCATGCGCTCCATCGGCGGCGTGCTGGAGCTGGTGGATTACATGGAGCAGTACTCCCCGAACGCGTGGATGTTGAACTACTCCAACCCGGCGGCGATTGTCGCGGAAGCCACGCGCCGCCTGCGTCCGAACGCGAAAATCCTCAACATCTGCGATATGCCGATCGGCATTGAAGGGCGTATGGCGCAAATCGTCGGCCTGAAAGACCGCAAAGAGATGCGCGTGCGCTACTACGGTCTGAACCACTTCGGCTGGTGGACGTCGATTGAAGATCAGAACGGCAACGATCTGATGCCGAAGCTGCGCGAATACGTGGCGAAAAACGGTTATGTTCCGCCTTCGGAAGATGTGCATACTGAAGCGAGCTGGAACGATACCTTCGCCAAGGCCAAAGACGTACAGGCGCTGGATCCGGACACCATGCCGAACACCTACCTGAAGTATTACCTGTTCCCGGACTATGTGGTCGCCCATTCCAATCCGGAGCGTACCCGCGCCAATGAAGTGATGGATCACCGTGAGAAGCATGTATTCAGTTCATGTCGGGCGATTATCGAAGCCGGTCATTCTTCTGCCGGTGAACTGGAAATTGACGAACATGCGTCGTACATCGTCGATCTGGCGACCGCGATTGCCTTTAACACCCAGGAACGCATGCTGCTGATTGTGCCTAACAATGGGGCTATCCATAACTTTGACGCTGACGCGATGGTAGAAATCCCTTGTCTGGTCGGCCACAACGGACCGGAGCCGCTGACCGTGGGTGATATTCCGCACTTCCAGAAAGGACTCATGAGCCAGCAGGTGGCGGTGGAAAAACTGGTGGTGGACGCCTGGGAGCAGCGCTCGTATCAGAAACTCTGGCAGGCGATTACCCTGTCGAAAACCGTACCGAGCGCATCGGTGGCGAAGGCGATTCTGGACGATCTGATTGAAGCGAATAAAGATTACTGGCCAGAGCTGCACTAATCTTTCTGACCGGCATCGCCTGATGCCGGTCTCCTTGTCCTGGCTGAATTACGCTATGCTGAAGCCTGCATGCAGCACGACAAGGAACTTTCATGAACATTTCCCGCCTCGGTGAAGCACCGGACTACCGCTTCTCACTGGCTAACGAACGCACGTTCTTAGCGTGGATCCGCACCGCCCTGGGCTTTCTGGCCGCAGGCGTCGGCCTTGATCAGCTCGCCCCCGATTTTGCCACCCCGTTGATTCGCGAAGTGCTGGCCCTGCTGCTGTGCCTGATTGCCGGCGTGCTGGCGATTTATGGCTATCTGCGCTGGCTGAGAAATGAAAAGGCGATGCGTCTGAAGCAGGATCTCCCCTACACGCGCGGCTTGCTCATTATCAGTACGATTTTGCTGATGGTTGCGGGCGTAGTGATGTTACTGGTGCTGTATGCCGGATAGCCGCAAAGCGCGGCGGGAAGCGGACCCCGGCCTTCAGCCGGAGCGAACCTCGCTGGCCTGGCTGCGCACGCTGCTGGGGTATGGCGCGCTGATCGCTCTTGCCATTAAGCACAACTGGCACCGCACCGGGGCGCCATTCTGGATCTCCATTGTTGTGCTGGCGCTGGTAGCCATCATTTTATGGCGCTACACCCGCAGCCGTAACCTGATGGACGTGTCGCAGAACGACTTTGCGCAGCCGAAAGCGGTGCGGGATAAGTTCCTCATCGCCCTGGCCGTGCTGTCGTTGTCACTGCTGTTTGCGGTAACCCACATTCAACAAATTTTGCACCTGTAGGCCGGGTAAGGCGCAGCCGCCACCCGGCATAATTACTTCCCTTTCGCTAAATATTTCGCCATCTCGTCTTCCGGCACCATGCCGCCGCCGGTCGCCCACACCAGGTGGGTAACGTTCTCATCAGCATCGACGCGCAGCGGCCCGGCCATCCCCGCCAGCGCCGACGGCTCCAGGCGAATCCCTTCCTCCTGCGCCAGCCAGCCGAGCATGTCGTACATGCTTTGATCGGAGAGGGTATAGAACCCGTCGAGCAGGCGCTCCATCGCGCGGCCCACGAAGCCGGAGGCACGTCCTACCGCCAGACCGTCTGCCGCCGTCACGTTGTCGATACCCAGATCCTGCACGGCGATTTCATCGTGCAGCCCGGTATAAACGCCCAGCAGCATGCACGGTGAGTGCGTTGGCTCCGCAAAGAAGCAGTGGACGTTATCGCCAAAGGCCAGCTTCAGGCCAAACGCCACGCCGCCGGGACCACCGCCGACGCCGCACGGCAGGTAGACGTACAGAGGATGATCGGCATCCACCACGCGGCCCTGTTCGATAAACTGCGCCTTCAGGCGCTCGCCAGCAACCGCATAGCCCAGGAACAGCGTGCGTGAGTTCTCATCGTCAATAAAGAAGCAGTTCGGATCGCTTTCCGCCGCTTTGCGTCCCTGCTCCACCGCCACGCCGTAATCCTGCTCATATTCCACGACGATCACGCCGTGGCTGCGCAGTTTGGCTTTCTTCCACTCGCGGGCGTCGGCGGACATATGCACGGTCACCTTAAAGCCAATGCGTGCGCTCATAATGCCGATGGACATCCCCAGGTTGCCGGTTGAGCCCACCGCGATGCTGTACTGGCTGAAGAAGTCCTTAAAGCGCGGCTCCAGCAGAACGCTGTAGTCGTCTTCAACGCTCAGCAACCCGGCTTCCAGCGCCAGTTTCTCCGCATGGGTCAGCACCTCATAGATGCCGCCGCGCGCTTTGATCGAGCCGGAAATCGGCAGATGGCTGTCTTTTTTCAGCAGCAGCGTGCCTGTAACAGGCTTCGCAAATTCTTTCTCCAGCCGCGCCTGCATCGCCGGGATCGCGACCAGGTCGGATTCGATAATCCCGCCCGTTGCCGCCGTTTCCGGGAACGCTTTCGCCAGATACGGCGCGAAGCGTTTCAGGCGCGCGTGCGCGTCGTCTACGTCGGCTTTCGTCAGCCCGACATACGGCAATCCTTCCGCCAGCGTCGTGGTGCGCGGGTTAAGCCAGGTGGTTTCTTTCAGGGCAATCAGATCCTCAACCAGAGGAAACTGTGCGGTTAAAGTAGTGATAGTTGCGTTTTCCATAATACGTCTCTTCGCGCTCAGATAATGAAAGAAAGCAGGAATGTGCCGCCAAGTGCAAGCACCGAGGCGATAAACGTCGCCGTCGTATAGTATTTGAAGGTCTCATTCAGGGTCGCGCCGCAATACTGCTTCACCAGCCAGAAGAGAGAGTCGGTCACGATCGTGCAGCCAATAGCGCCGGACCCGATGGCAATGGTGATGATCTCCGGGCTTACGTTCGGGTAGAGCGGCAGCATCGGCGCCACTATCGCCGTGGCACCCATCATCGCTACCGTTGCCGAACCCACGGCGGCGTGCAGCACCAGTGCCACCAGCCAGGCGAGAAGGATAGGGTGCATATGCAGGTTCGAGAGAATATGCGCCAGCGTCTCCGCCAGACCACTGATTTTAAGGATGGCGTTGAACGCCCCGCCCGCACCGATAATCAGCAAAATGTTGGCGATAGAGCCAAAACCGTGCTCCGTATGGATCAGCATTGCGCCCATGCCCATGTGCTGGCGGATCCCCAGCAGGTAGTAGGCGACAAACACGGCGATAAACATCGCGGTGATGGGGTTGCCGATAAACTCCAGCAGGGTATACAGCGAGCCTTCTTTTGCCATGTTCAGCTCGGCAATGGTTTTCACCAGCATCAGGGCAATCGGCAGCAGCACGGTGAACAGCGTGGCGCCCATCGACGGCAGAGTGTGCTCTTCCCGCACCTTCAGGTCTGAAAATTCCGCCGGAACCGGCTTATAGGGCAGACGGTTGCCGAGCAGCTTCAGGAACAGCGGGCCACCAACCAGAGACGCCATCAGGCCCACCATCAGACCGTAGACAATCACCGTCCCGACGTCCGCCCCTAATTTGTTGGTGACAAATAGTGCGGCCGGATGCGGAGGCACCACGCAGTGCACTGCCATTAGTGCGGTACAGAGCGGAATGGCCAGCTTGAGCAGCGACGTGTTGGTCTTTTTGGCGATGGAAAACGCCAGCGGGATCAGCAGTACCACGCCCACTTCCACAAACAGCGTAATGCCGCAGATCAGGCCGACCAGGACCATAATCACGTCCGCCGACAGCCAGCGGCAGCGCTGCAACGTAATCCCGATGCGCTCTGCCGCGCCGGAGACTTCCATCATTTTGCCGAGAATAGTGCCAAGACCGATAACCGCCGCCAGGAAGCCCAGCGTACCGCCAATCCCGCTCTCAATGGCGTTAACCATATCCAGCGGGCTCATCCCCATCATCGCGCCAACGAAAAAGCTTGCCAGCAGCAGCGCGAGGAACGGGTGAAACTTCAGTTTTACGATGGTTAAAACAATCAACACGATGCTGACAAGCAGCGTTGCCACAACCCAGACCTGAGATCCCATATCTCACCTCACCCTTATGTCATCTGGGGATATTGGACGAAAAAACGGCGTGGGCTGACAAACGATATAAATTGGCGTTCAGATGAGCCAGATTGGATCAACTGAGTGACTGGACTCTAAAAAGCGCACTTATTTTGCCGTTGGTTCACATAAATTCATTCTTGAGCGGTATGCTGAACGCAGAAATTACGTGTGGGAATTGTGATGACCGATGCGAATGAAGGCAGAAACCGGCTGTTAAACGGCTGGCAGCTGTCGAAAATGTACACCTTTGAAGTGGCTGCCCGGCATGAGTCCTTCGCCCTGGCGGCGGCGGAGCTGTCGCTCAGCCCCAGCGCGGTGAGCCACCGCATTAACCTGCTGGAAGAGGAGCTGGGCATTCAGCTGTTTGTCCGCTCACACCGTAAAGTGGAGCTGACGCAGGAAGGCAAGCGCGTTTACTGGACGCTGAAATCGTCCCTCGACACCCTGAATCAGGAGATCCTGGATATTAAAAACCAGGCGCTGTCAGGTACGCTAACGGTGTACTCCCGGCCGTCGATCGCCCAGTGCTGGCTGGTGCCGATGCTGGGGGATTTTACCCGCCGCTACCCGTCGATTTCACTTACTATTCTGACTGGTAATGATTACGTCAACATGCAGCGAACCGGCATCGATCTGGCGCTCTATTTCGACGATACGCCGCCAAACCACCTTTCTCATCACTTTTTGATGGATGAAGAGATTTTGCCCGTCTGCTCGCCAGCGTATGCCCGGGAGCATGAACTGCTGAAAAACCCCCATAACCTCAGCCACTGCACGTTACTGCACGACCGTCAGGCCTGGAGCAATGATTCCGGTACGGATGAGTGGCTGAGCTGGGCGCAGCATTTCGCGGTGAATATGCCGTTATCATCGGGTATTGGCTTCGATCGTTCTGATTTAGCCATTATCGCGGCCATGAATAATGTCGGGGTGGCGATGGGGAGAAAGCGGCTGGTGCAAAAACGTCTCGAACGGGGGGAGTTGATCGCACCTTTTGATGGGGAAACCCTCAAGTGCCATCAGCATTATTACGTCTCAACGCTTCCCGGCCGTCAGTGGCCGAAAATTGACGCCTTTATCGGCTGGCTAAGAGAGCTGGCGGGTTGAAGAATTATTACGCTTTCGCTCTACACCAAATGTGAAAAAGCGTGCTAAATACAGGTAATGCTTTTGATTTTTCCAGGGTAAACCGTGTTAAAGCCTTTTATTGCCACTGCGATCTTACTCTCTTCCGGCTGGGCGACTGCCGCTGAGCCGCCGCTGACGGCTGCCCGTTATGCGCAGATGCTGGGCGTCGGGATGGATGTGGACTGGGCACGCACCGAGCGCGGCATACGCGAATTCGACCCGCTGGTGGTCCGTGATTTTCAGGCGAAAGGCATACACCATGTCCGTATTCGGGTGGCGGGCGAACCGACGGAAGCGCGGCTGATTCACCTGCGTAAGCTGGTGGAGGCATGCGAGCAATACGGCGTCATCCCCATCATCGCTTATCAGGCCGATGAATATAAAAACGACCCGAAAGCGGATACCGAAAAAGAGGTGATTAACTGGTGGATTGCCGTGGCGCACTATTTTGGTCAGCGCTCGCCGTTGCTGGGCTTTGACCTGATCTACGAACCGGCGGACAAGCTCAACCACAACGTTGCTTCGCTCAACCGGGTGTATGAGAAAGCGATCAAAGACATTCACGCCATTGATGCCAGCCGCATGATTTTTATCGCCCCTCGTCTGCGCGCCGCGCCGGAGGATTTATCCACCCTGAAGCTGCCCGCGCACAGCCAGAATTACCTGCTGGCGGAGTGGCATATTTTCCCCTGGGGTCCGCTGAAAACGAACGGTAAATACCCGTGGACGTCCGGAACTGCGGCTGAGAAAGCGGCTATCCGTAACCGAATTAACGCCGCGCTGCACTGGCAACAAAAAACCGGGCATGTGAGCTGGGTTGGCGGCTGGGGGGTGGGCGAATCGAAAAGCCTGACGCCAACTGCCTCGCAGATGGCGTTTGCCACGTTTATGGCGTGCGAGATGCAACATGCCAACATCCCGTATGCGATAAACGCCGATGTTCAGTTTTATGACGGGGAAGAGGGGGCGTGGCGGCCTGCCCCAGAGCGGCTATTGCAGGCGATGATTGCGCCCGTCTGTGAAAAGCCCGGCGAGAAGCCGGGCCATCATGCGGTTAAACCGGCTGTTCGTGATGCGAGACACGCGACGCCAGCGGCAGCCAGCACAGCAAAATCAGCAGCCCCATCAGGGTCATCAGCAAGCCTAAACTCGCCTGCCCGGTCTGCGGCATCATAGCCGAAAGCCAGGCCAGCGCGCCGGAACCGATGTTCTGCAAACCGCCCACCAGCGCGCCTGCCGTGCCTGCGAGGAACGGGAACGGCTCCATCGCGCCGCTGGTGGCGAGGGGAAACAGCATGCCCGCGCCGAAGAAGAACAGCGCTGCCGGGATGAGCAACGTCCAGACCGACATCACGTCAAACAGCCCCGGGATCCACATCATCAGCCCGGCCAGCAGACAGCTGATCACCGACTGCCACATCAGGGTGGAGAAACGCTTGTTCGGACGTCCGGCGAACCATGCGCCGAAGAACGCCGCCGGGATCGGCAGAATAAACAGAATACTCACCACCATACTGCTCAGGCCAAGGCCCGCGCCCAGCAGCACGCCGGAACAGGCTTCAAACACCGCAATGCCCGCCAGGCCGCCGATTAGCATCAACAGATAACAGGTAAAGGATCCATTACCGAACAGCGTTTTGTAGCTGGCGATGAGCTTCGTGCGCGGCGCGTCTTTTGGGCGGGTTTCCGGCATCCAGCGCCCCATGCTGAAGGTGACAATAATGCACAGCACCAGCAGGAAGGCATAACAGGCGCGCCAGGACCAGACGGTGTCCAGCAGACCCCCAATCAGCGGGGCCAGCAGCGGGCTGACCAGAATACCCATATTTAATAGACTGTTGGCGTGGCGAAGCTGTGTGCCCTGGTACATATCACGCGGCAGGGTACGCGCCATAACCCCGCCGACGCCGGTGCCCACACCCTGAAGGGCGCTGGCGGCAATCAGGACGGTCAGGCTGTGAGTGGTAATGGCGATCATCGTCGCTACCATGAAAATGCTCATGCCCACCAGAATGACCGGACGACGCCCGACGCGATCGGACAGGGGACCATAAACCAGCTGTGAAACGCCATAGGTTAGCAGATAGGCTGCCATCACGCTCTGTACTGCACCTTCGCGGACGCTCAGATCTTTTGCCATATCGGCAATCGCCGGAATGTAGATGGTTTGCGCCATCTGCCCGACGGCCACCAGTAACACCAGCATCAACAATAAGTTCACGTTCCGTTGCTTTTTCATGTCGCTGAATACTTTTGCCAAAAGAGATAAATGAAGAATAAGTGACTATGCATTCCCATAAATGCGCGAGGAATCTACCACAGAGAGATGACAATTTAAGCATTACTGTGATGAATGACAGAAGACGTGAAGGCAGGATTTGTAAACAAGATCGGCAACTAATGTTGCCAGCGAATTACGCCAGGCGCAGCAGGATCGCACCGGCAGCAATTCCCAGTGCCGCCGCGATGCGCAGGCCGGCAACCTTCTCTTTTAAAAGCACAAATGCGATTAATGCGCCGAAGAGAATAGAGGTTTCACGTAGTGCGGCGACCACAGCCAGCGGTGCCTGGGTCATCGCCCAGAGTGCCAGACCGTAAGATCCCATCGTCCCGACGCCGCCGAGCAGCCCTTTTTTCCAGTGCAGGCGCAGATAGCTGGACGCTTCGCGACGCCGCGCCACCATTGCCCAGCTCAGCAGACAGAAACCGTTCATGAAGAAGGTCCAGAGCGTGTAGCCCAGCGCAGTGTCCGAGAGTCGCACACCGGTGCCGTCCACCAGGGTATACCCGGCGATAAAACAGGCGTTCAGCAGCGCCAGCCAGATCCCCTTGCGTGACTGCATGCGGCCGTTCATCGCCATCGCCAGAATCGACAGACAAATGACCCCGATGCCGGACCACGCAAGCCAGGAGAGATGATCCCCGAGCACCATTACGCTGATCAGCGCCACCAGCAGAGGGGCCGTCCCGCGCATAAGGGGGTAGGTCTGGCTCATGTCGGAGACCTGATAAGTTTTTGCCACCAGTACCGTATACACCACCTGTAACGCACAGGAGACGAACAAATATGGCCAGCTTGCGGCAGTTGGCTGAGGAGAGAAGGGCAGTAAAATCAGGGCAATAAGCGCGGCTGAACCGCTGACGCCGATCGCCGAGTAGAGTTTATCCGTTCCGGCTTTAACGATGGCGTTCCAGCTGGCATGCAGCAGTGCGGCGAACAGTAAAATGCAGAAAACGGTGATGGTCATGGCGTATCGGTTGGTGAAATGTCATCCAACTGTAACATTCACCCGTCGATGCTGCCAGCCGCTTACACTGCGCAAAAAAGGCGGTGCGTCACCCGGGGTTCGTCTGACACCAGCCTGAAGCCCGCCCGATGGTAAAATCCGTACGCGGTTTCCGGCGCATGGGTATTAAGAAAATCAAACCAGATGCTGGCATCCGCCATCACCACGGTCAAAAGTTGTTTGCCAATGCCCTGTCCACGGCACTTTTCGCTGACGTAGAGATGACGAATACGTCCGGCGCGCGGCTGCTGGCTGAACGGATCGCGGTTGAGGCCGCACACGCCCACCAGCCTGCCGTTAAGAAACGTCCCCAGCAGCTTTTCACCCGGCGCGTTAAAGCGGTTTTCACCCCGCTGCCAGTTTTCTTCCAGCCTGCGCAGCATATTGAAATTCAACGCGATACTCTCCGCCTTCAGGGCGATATAGCCCGGTTCATCAGGCGTAACAGGCTCAATTAACAGACGCGACATAGCATTCCCTCGTTATTAAAGAGGGGCGGTTGCCCGCCCCTCTCAGGTGCGACTTGAACCTGAATCACTTAACGTATTTCAGGACAGCATCAAGCAGTTGCAATACAGCAACAATGAGTTTGAGGACAAGTATGACCATATCCACGACGCTCATACGCGTCTCCTTTTGGTTAAAAGGAGCACGATGCTGGCGTACCTTTCCGCCGCCTGTGGCCAGCACCTGGATTGACGTAACACAGTGTGCTCACTTCAGGGGTTAAGGCACTGACGGCACCACCCGTTTCAGCCAGGACTTCGTTGCGCCGGTAAACTGCGGCCCCCTCGCTCACTGCGAACACCCTCAGTATAGATAAATACTGTATGCATGAACAGTATTTTATGGACAAATTTTGGAAGGCGATCCATACTCAAAAACGTCAAAATCCGTGCCGGAATTGCGCGTTCGTCTTCGATCGCGTATACTTTTCGCGTTGACGTAACACAGTGTGTTCTGCGGCAACCAACCGCAAAACCCTGATAAAAACCTCGCTTAGGCGGGGTTTTTTGTTTTCTGGTCTGCCCATAAAAAGACTGCTGTAAAAGCGAGGTTTCTGCTATTTAGCTTCGTTGTGAACGGGATAGCATCGCTTATGCAACTCTCTTTATAGAGATAGGTATTAGACTCATTTTGCAATGATTAAACTAAAAATGTGTGAACTAATAAAAACCGCTAATGCCCTTCAAGTAATTAAGTTGTTTCGTATATAACCTTAATAAATAAAATCGTACTGACTTATTTTTTATGTGAATGTTTATGTAAAGTAATTTTACTGGTTTGAATTTCTGGACTTTTCAATGTATATTTCTATAGCCGCAATCATTGTGTGGACACATTATGCAAGCATCTGATTATTTAAAGATGAAGTTCCAGAGTGACAGGCAGTTGGCTATTTATGGACAGCAAGGTGTTGCAGGAACATGGCGAGCATTAAAGGGGATTGGCTCTGATATTTACTCAGGAATTGAGCGTGTAAGTTGGTACTCATCATGCTTAACCCCCAGCTATCACGATGTATGTGACGAGCTTCTCTCAGAAGAAAAGAGAATGTACCTCTCAATTCTCTCGCTTTACCGTTATCGCGATGTAATAGCACACATGCTCTATCTTTATTTTGAACGTGTTATTTCCGATTCAGAAAATGGGAATGAACACAATCGCGTTCGTAAGATAGATTCAAAAGTAACAGGGCTTGTTAATAACATACCGACCAGCAAGGCCGCGCGTTTAGCAATAGCATGGGGTCTGGCCAAATCCCTTTCCGAATCAGGCCTGCTGTCTGAAATCGTCGTCGAACGGCTTGCACGCCGCGTACCTAACGTTGTCATGGCGCTTCAATTGATTGGAACGGAACAGAAGTGCGCTCTTGCTGCTCGCCGCCTGAAAACATTGGACCCTAAGTATTACGCCACCCTCTATGCCGCACAACTGGAGATGCTTTACTACTTTTTTGAGCCTTTCCTGTCTGAACTCATTAAGAAGGTGCAGTTGGGATTCTATAAGGATTTCGATGCAATTTATAAAGACTTAAAGAGCACGGAGCATGTTTAAGAGTTTGTTATCAATTCTATTCACGGATATTTTATTCCCTGTTTATATTTTTGCGTGCGCCTCTTTGTTTCTGTGGTTAGTGCCTGACCACTGGGTATTACTAACATTCATTTCTATCATTGTATTTATTATTGTACATCCGATAATTTTCGGCCACTTTGATAAGTACGATTAAATAATATAAAAAGGATTTTTTTATGTCAAACCCAGCTTATTTGTTTTTAACAGATGAAAATGGTTCTCCCATGGTTGGCTCTTGCCTTGTGTCAGGGCGTGAAGGTGCAATTGAACTCAAATCGTTCACTCATAATGTCAATATCCCAGTCGACGGAAATACCGGGAAATTAACGGGCACGCGCATACACATGCCCGTCATGTTTCAGAAGGAATTTGATCGTGTAACCCCGATTTTATTTCGGGCGCTGAGTACGGGAAGAATGCTCAAGTCAGCCACTATTAAGATGTATCAGATTAATGAGGCGGGTTTAGAACAGGAATATTTTAATATCCTCCTTGAGAATGTGAAAATAACCTCAATCACACCAGACCTGTATCCCGGCGCAAACACCGGAACACACCTTGAAACGGTTCTTATACGCTACGAGAAAATCACCTGGAAGTATTGTGACGGCAATGTCATCTATAGTGATGCCTGGAATGAGCGAGCAACTTACTGAAACGTGATCCCTGACGCATTTTTGCGCAGATGAAAATATTTCCATTGTCACGCCCGAAAACCTGTGTTTGTATAAATTCAATCAATGATTCCAAACACAGGTCCCCAATGACTTCATCCATCTTCACTTCGACCCTACTAAAAACTGCGCAACCTGCCGCAGTGGTCGTCGTGCGTGTGGTGGTGGTCGTCGGCAATGCGCCGTAGGGACTGGATCAACACACGAATCCAAAACCCCGCCGGCGCAAACCGGGCGGGGTTTTTCGTTTAGGGCCCCTCCCGGATACGCTAAGTAGTTCGGGTTGCAGGAAGGCGGCAAGTGAGCGAATCCCCAGGAGCGTACATAGGTACGTGACTGGGGTGAGGGAACGCAGCCAACGCATCTGCAACCTGAACTACGACGCGTAAAGCTGGCTCAGAAGAAAAGGACTGGAGCATGGCAAGTTCGGGCACAACATCCACCAAGACGCGTTTTACAGGCGCGCAGCTGATTGTTCATTTACTGGAACGACAGGGCATCACCACCGTTGCGGGCATCCCGGGTGGGACCGTGCTGCCGCTGTATGATGCGTTAAGCCAAAGCACACAGATCCGCCACGTGCTGGCGCGCCACGAGCAGGGCGCAGGCTTTATCGCCCAGGGCATGGCGCGTACCCAGGGTAAACCGGCGGTCTGTATGGCCTGTAGCGGGCCGGGCGCCACTAACCTGGTGACCGCCATCGCCGACGCGCGTCTCGACTCCATTCCGCTGATCTGCATTACCGGCCAGGTGCCGTCCTCGATGATCGGCACCGATGCGTTCCAGGAAGTCGATACCTACGGCATCTCTATCCCCATCACCAAACATAACTATTTAGTTCGCGATATCAGCGAGCTGCCTCAGGTTATCAGCGATGCGTTCCGCATTGCGCAGTCTGGCCGCCCGGGCCCGGTGTGGATAGACATTCCTAAGGATGTCCAGACCGCAGAGATCGAGATCGACATTCTGCCGGAGCCGGGCGAGCGTGCCCCCGCGCCGGAGTTCAGCGCTGAGAGCGTGCGCGATGCGGCGGCAATGATCAACGCCGCCAAACGCCCGGTGCTGTATCTGGGCGGCGGGGCGATCAACGCCGCGGATGAAATCCGCCAGTTTGCGGAAAAAGCCAACCTGCCGACCACCATGACCCTGATGGCGCTGGGTATGCTGCCCAAAGCGCATCCATTGTCTTTAGGGATGCTGGGCATGCACGGCGCGCGCAGCACCAACTACATCCTGCAAGAGGCGGATTTGCTGATAGTTATGGGGGCGCGTTTTGATGACCGGGCGATTGGCAAAACCGAGCAGTTCTGCCCGAACGCCAAAATCATTCACGTGGATATCGACCGCGCCGAGCTGGGTAAAATCAAGCAGCCGCACGTGGCGATCCAGGGCGACGTGGCCGAGGTGCTGGCGCAGCTGATCCCGCAGACGGTGGCAACCGACC